>CAMKGM010000064.1 GCA_946412245.1 uncultured Bacteroidales bacterium | reverse complement strand
GCTACACTATATTCGTGAAACGACAGACTCACCAACCGGAAATATCCGCTGACCCGGTAACCGCCCCTTAAGAGAGGAGTCAGCAATGGCTCCTCTTTTTTTGTGGCCGAGCTAGCCATACTAGCTGAGCTAGCCGAGCTGGCCGAGCTAGCCATACTAGCCTCTCTAGCCGAGCTAGCCGTTCTAGCCATACTAGCCATACTAGCCGAGCTGGCTGCATGCCGGTGAGACGATTAGCACTGTTGTTGCCATAGAGTAAATGATAACGGCTGCGACCGGAGTCGCAGCATAGAGGACCGGAGTCGCAGCATGGAGGACCGGAGGAGGATGCATGGGTGTTCTTATTTTTTTACAGCGAGCGTAAAAAATCATTATTTTTTATGTAAATTTGTAACCCTATTAATCATGCAACTATGACACTTACTTTTCGCATTCAAATCAAGAACATCAAGAAACCACCCGTGTGGCGTCGTCTTGAGATTCCGGGAAACTACACATTCCATCAGTTTCACACCGCCATTCAGCTGGCCTTCGGATGGCAATTCGAACATCTCTACCAGTTTATGGAACATGCCTATGAAGGCAGTTGGTCAATCTGTGAGAAACCCCAAAAAGAAGCAGATCCCTACCAATGAAGAATTGGAGGACATTAAAAGTTATTTTAACTTCGGCATTGAATGATAGTGTATATATCGCAAGTTCTTATTAAATTTGCACCACATAAATTGAAATAAACCTAAACCTTATTTTTAACAATATGAGATTTACAAGATTTTTGTTCACGGCACTTGCTGCCTGCGTCGGCTTATTGGCCACTGCTCAAGTGCCTCAAGCTGTCACCTATCCGGGCGACGCTACAGCCACGCAATGCTACACGCTGAGCAATGGCTTGAAAGTATTCCTCAGTGTTAATCCACAATCGCCGCGCATCACGGCTCACATCGCCGTGCGCACCGGTTCGCGTAACGACCCTGCCGAGACCACGGGTCTGGCTCACTACCTCGAGCACCTCATGTTCAAGGGCACGAAACAGTTCGGCACCAGCAACTATGCTGCCGAGAAACCGCTGCTCGACACCATCGAGGCTCGCTATGAACAGTACCGCAAGGTGACCGACCCTGCGCTGCGCAAGAAACTGTATCACGAAATCGACAGCATCTCGCAGTTGGCAGCTCAGTACAACATTCCCAATGAGTACGACAAACTCATGGCAGGCATCGGCGGCATTGGCACCAACGCCTACACCAGCACCGATGTAACTTGCTACACCGAGGACATCCCCTCAAACGAAGTGGAGCGCTGGGCTCGCATCCAGAGCGACCGTTTTCGCAATATGGTGATTCGCGGTTTCCATACCGAGCTTGAGGCCGTGTATGAGGAGTACAACATTGGCATTGCTAAAGACCAGTGGAAGTTCTTTGATGCAATGAATGCCAAGATGTTCCCCACGCACCCCTACGGCACACAGACGACCATAGGCACGCAGGAACACCTCAAGAACCCCTCAATCACCAACATCAAGAACTATTTCAACAACTACTATTGCCCCAACAATGTGGCCATCTGTATGGCGGGCGACATGAACCCCAGCGAGGTGATTGCCATTCTGGAACGCTACTTTGGCGACTGGAAGCCCAATTATAGCATGACTCGCCCCGAGTTCCCTGCTCTGAAACCCCTCACCGCTCCTGTCGACACCACCGTTGTGGGCCAGGAAGCCGAGTTCATGGCACTGGGATGGCGCTTTGGTGCCGGTAACGCACTGCAGACCGACACGATGGACGTGATTGCCGACTTGCTCTCGAACGGCACTGCCGGCCTCATGGACCTGGATTTGAACCAGACTCACGAAGTGATGATGAGTGGCGCCTATAGCGACATGATGACCGACTACTCCATGCTCATGCTCATCGGTTATCCTAACGAAGGACAAACGCTTGAAGAGGTGCGTCAGAAACTGCTCGCCGAGGTCGATAAACTGCGTCGCGGAGACTTTGACGACGACCTGCTCCCCAGCGTGGTGAACAACGCGAAACTCAGCTACCTGCGCTCACTTGACAGCAATGGCTCCCGCACCCGTGCATTGGTAAACGCTTTCATCAATCATGTTGACTGGGCACAAGAAGTGGGCAAACTCGACCGCATGAGCCACATGACCAAGCAGCAGATTGTGGACTTTGCCAACCGCTATCTGACCGACGGTTATGTGTGCGTGTACAAACGCTTGGGCGAAGACACCACCCTCAAGAAAATCGACAAGCCTCAAATTACCCCCATCCCCACTAACCGTGATATGCAGAGCGACTTCGTGCGCAACCTGCTGGGCGAGACTGTGAAACCCATTGAGCCTCGCTTTGTAGATTTCAACACCGACATGAGCATCGGTAAGACCGACAATGGACTGCCCCTGCTCTACAAGCAGAATACTCAAGACGACCTGTTCACACTCACCTACAAGTACGACTTCGGCAAGACCGCCGACAACCGTTACGAGATTGCAGCCGACTATATGGATTATTTGGGCACCAAGAAGCTGTCGTCGACCGATTTCAAGAAGCAGCTCTATAAGCTCGCCTGCAACATTCACTACAGTGTTCTTGACAACGAGATGCAAGTGAGCATTACGGGCCTGAATGAGAATATGCCTCAGGCTGTGGCTCTGCTTGAAGATGTGATGAATAATGCTCAGCCCGACCAGGAAGCCTATCGCCGCATGGTTGAGACCATCATCAAGGGCCGTCTTGACAGCAAGAGTAATCAAGAGTTCTGCTTCAATCAGCTCATGGAATATGGACAATTCGGTCCCCGCAACTCATTGACCGACGAGATGAGTGCCGAGCAGTTGCGTAGCACCCAACCCGAGGTGTTCACTAACCTCGTTAAGAACTTGAGCAACTACAAGCACACCGTGCTCTACTATGGTCCTCTGTCACAGAAAGAGTTTGCCAAAACTATTAAGAAACTCCACAAGGTGAGCAAGCATCTGGCCGACGTGCCCAAGGGGGTAGACTACATGGAGGAACCCACTCCCACAACCGAGGTGTGGATTGCACCTTATGACGCAAAGAACATCTACATGGTGCAGTACAACAACAGCCAGCGTGAGTGGACTCCCGAGCATGCCGCAACCATCAGCTTGTTTAACGAGTACTTCGGCTCAGGCATGAACGGCATCGTGTTTCAGGAACTGCGCGAGGCTCGCGGACTTGCTTACTCGGCCGCCGCACGCTACAACCAACCTCGCGAAAAAGGTCACAAAGAGGACTGCTACACCTACATCATCACCCAAAACGACAAGATGATGGACTGCGTGAACGAGTTCAACAACCTGCTGAGCAACATTCCGCAATCGGAGGCCGCCTTCCAACTTGCCAAGGACGGAATCACGAAGAAACTGGCCAGCCGTCGCGTGACTCGCTACGGTGTGCTTAACAGCTACCTTGCCGCACAGCGCATGGGTCTTGACTATGACATCAACAAGTTGGTCTATGAACAATTGCCTAAACTCACGCTCAACGACATCGTGAACTTCGAGAAGCAGAACATGGCCGGCAAACCTTACCGTTACCTGATTCTGGGCAACGAGAAGGAACTCGACATGGAAGGCCTCAAGAAGATTGGCCCCATTCGCCGTCTCACGCTTGAAGATATCTTTGGTTATTAATTATCTCACAACAATCAAGCCCGCCACCGGCATGAAGGTGACGGGCTTGATTATATTCTCACTCTCTATGAAAACGAATCGACTAATCCTGCTTGCAGTAGCCATCTTGAGTCTGAGCGCAACTGCACAAGACTTGAAAACCAGTGGCAAAACGGCTGATGAACTTGTGCCATCAACTTGGCACAAGACTGAGGCCAAAGGCGACCTCGACGGCGATGGCATTGCCGACCTCGCCATCATAGCCACACCCGATTTCAAGCAACATCTCAAAGTGCGTGAAGATGGCTATGTGTACAATTTCAACCAGCCCATCCTTGCCATTTATCGCGGAAATGCAAAAGGTGGCTATAGCCTGTGGAAACGCTACAACAAGGCCATCATGGGAGATACCGATGAATACAACTTCATCTCCCACTCGTTGAGTATCAATTCGCGCAAAGTGCTGAAAATTGGCATTGAGCACTTCTCGAGCGCCGGTAGCTACACCAATAGCAAGTCAGACTATTTGTTCCGTTACCAGAACGGCGACTTCTTCTTGATTGGAGAAGACACTGAGGAAATGAGCCGTAACACAGGCGAGGTTGTGAATGTGAGCAAGAACTACCTCACAGGCAAGCAATGCCGCACCGTGAGCGCAGCATTTGTCGACTCCAACATTCGTCCTTCGGAGAAATGGAGCACCTTCAAGCGCACACCATTGCGTGCACTTGGCTCATGGATTATTGAGGAATAATCGCCCCTTATTTGATGGGCACCAGCGGTTTGTCTTCCACTCCGGGCTCGTCGGCGGGCGACTGGGGTACGTACACGCAGTTGGCCAAGCCATTGCTCTCCCACACCCAAATACTGTCGCTGAAATTCATCCCCATCAGTTCACGGGCGCGAGCCTGAGCTTTCTTTTTGGAATAGTAGCACTCGCAGCACAGGCGGTACACGGTCTTACCCTTTACTGTAGTTTTGTAAACCGGATAGAACAGCACCTCCGACATGAACTCCGAGGCCTCTTTGGCCTTATCAAGGCTTGAATAACTGCCACACACCAGGTAATATACCTTGGTGGGTTTCTTGGTGGTGCGGCGCGCGGCATCGGCTGTGAAAGCGGCCATAACACTCACTAACACCACCAGCATGAGTGGCAACAGGTTCTTGATTGTTCTTTTCATAATAGCTCTTAGTTCTGGTTTTATGTAGCAAAGATAGTACAAAGCGACTGCAAAACCAAATATTTACACTAAATTTGCACCCACTCTTATGCAATATTTAGGTGAACTCATATCCATAGGCGTAGCCTTCTCGTGGACTGCAACGGCACTACTGAGCGAGTTTGGCAGCAAGCGCATGGGCAATCTCACGCTCAACGTGATGCGTATGGGCATCACGCTTGTGTTCTCGGCCATCCTCTTTTGGGTGATGACGGGTAGCCCCTTACCTGCCTCAGCCGGCATGGAGGCCTATGGCTGGATGATGCTCTCAGGCATTGTGGGCTATGTGATTGGTGATTTTTGTCTGTTTCAGTGCTATATCATCATCGGGTCCAAGTTCGGTCAACTGTTCATGACCCTCGCACCCATCACGGCTGCCATCATGGCCTGGTTCACCTTGGGACAAAGCATCAAGCCCACCGCCATCATAGCCATGGCTGTCACCCTTGCGGGCATCGCCATCTCTGTGCTGGGACGAGGCGACACACATCACAAAGTCACCTTGAAACTACCGCTTAACGGCGTGCTCTTTGCCATCGGTGCTGCCGTGTGTCAGGGTGTGGGACTTGTGCTCAGCAAGATTGGTATGGATCATTATGAGGCCTCTATGACAACGCCCTCGGCGCCGTGGATGCTGCCGTTTTTCGCCAATTTCTTCCGCTGCGTGGCGGGTATCATCGGTTTTCTCATCCTCATGCGGTTCAAGGAAGGCTATAAGTCCTTGCGTAAGAATGTCACTGACCGTACCAGCATGACGGTAGCCACCTTGACTACCATCTTTGGCCCATTCGTGGGCGTAGGCTGCTCACTGCTTGCGGTGCAATACACCGGCGCAGGCATTGCCAGTACTCTCATGGCGCTCACGCCCATCATCATCATCTTGCCAGCCTGGTGGATTTTCAAGCAGCCCATTAGTCTGAAGAGTGTTATCGGTGCCATTATCTCCGTTGTCGGTGTCTCGCTGTTTTTCCTGCTGTAATCGTCTTCTTTACAAGCTGATCAAAATAAATTCTGTTCTGACATAAATCCTAATGACCGAATTGGGTTAAAATGTGTAAAAGAGAAAGATTTTAATAGAATTGTTGTTAATGGAGTTTTTTTAGGGGATTCGCTATCGTTTTTCCGGCAATTTTTGAGTAATTTTGCAAATTGAAATAATAGGCATTAAGAACAATGAACGAATTTGTCGAACTCATAGAATCGCAGTCACAACGCTATGGTAGCCGTGAAGCGATCAGATATCAGACCTACGAGGAGCATCCCCAATGGAAGTCGCTCTCGTGGGAGGAATTAGCCTCGCTGGTCGATAAAGCATCATTAGCACTTTGCGCTCAGGGAGTTACTCATGAGACCAAGGTTGCTCTGTTCACACAGAATTGTCCCGAAGTGCTCTTTGTGCACTACGGAGCTTTCTACAACCGCGCTGTGCCGGTACCCATCTATGCCACCAGTAGTGCCGAGGAGGCAACACATATCATCAACGATTCAGGCGCCACGATTTTGTTTACCGGCGACCAACATCAATATGAAACTGCACAAGGCATTGCCTCGCAGTGCCCAACGCTAAAACTCATCGTCGCACTTGACCCGCGTGTGAAGCTGAGCTCGGAAGGCCTCGCCTCGGTCATGTGGGATGATTTCTTGAACCAACCCGGCAACAACATTGAGCAACTCAAGACCACCGTGCGAAAGAGCATGGCCGATAGCACCGCTAATGACTTGATGTATCTTATCTACACCTCAGGCACAACGGGAGCCGCTAAAGGTGTGATGCTCACGCATAGCAATTTCAGTGCAGCCATGCTGGGTCATGGTATGCGCATCGACGTTGATGATGAAATTGACCTCTCGCTCAGTTTCTTGCCTTTTAGCCACATCTTTGAGTTGGGATGGACCATGTTCTGCCTCAAACACGGGGTGCGGGTAGCTATTAACCGCGATCCGAAGGAGATTCAAAAGGCTGTAAAAGAGATTAATCCTACGTGCATGTGTAGCGTGCCTCGTTTCTGGGAAAAGGTCTACACTGCTATTAGCGATAATGTGAATAATGCCAAGCCCGTGGTGAAGATGTTGCTCAAGCGAGCTGTGAAAGTAGGCAAGAAACGCAACCTGAAGTATGTGAGGCGCGGAGTTAAGGTGCCGACAATGCTTGAGGCCCAGTATCAGTACTTTGACCGCAAGGTGTTCAGCAAAATCAGGAAGGCAGTGGGCATTAGTGACCGCAATTTCTTCCCTACAGCCGGAGCAATGCTCAGCGACAATATCACCGAGTTCCTGCATGGCATAGGAATCAACATCGTGATAGGCTATGGTTTGAGCGAAACCAACGCCACGGTTACATTCTATCCTTCACCCGGTTGGAAACTGGGAACTGTGGGCACTCCTCTGCCCGGAGTCAAAGTCAAGATTGGTAACAAACACGAGATTTTGGTCAAAGGTCCCACCGTGATGAAAGGCTACTATAATAATCCGGAGGAGAACGCCAAGGCCATTGATGAAGATGGTTGGTTCCACACCGGTGACTGCGGCGACTTGACGCAGGACGGTCACTTGGTGCTCACCGAGCGCCTTAAAGACTTGTTCAAGACCAGCAATGGCAAGTACGTCGCTCCTCAAGTGATGGAGACGCGCCTTGCTCAAGACAAGTTCATTGAACAGGTGGCAGTGATTGGCGACGGACGTCAGTTCATCTCTGCCTTGATTGTACCCAATTTCGAGAGTCTCAAGGCCTATGCCACCAAGAACGGATTGAACTTGAACACCAACGAAGAACTCGCATACTCCAAGGAGATTCATGAGATGCTGGAGCAGCGCATTGAAAAGTACCAGCAAGACCTGGCTACCTATGAGCGCATCAAGCAATTCATCGTCATGCCGCGCCCATTCTCGATAGAGAAACGCGAGGTGACCAACACGCTCAAAATTCGCCGCGCGGTCATCAACAAGCACTATGCCAAGCTCATTGATGCCATCTATACTCGCGAGTATAAAGTGAAATAATTCGCTAAGCTACAATGCATTATTACTATAAAATACAACTATTTGTTTAACCCCACAATCATTGAAACTCTAAGATGATTACACAAGAACAGCTAAAAGAGATACAAGAACGCAAGGATGCGTTGAGGAGGTATCTTTGACATCGACAACAAGATAATTGAAGTCGAAGAAGAAGAATTGCGCACACACGTTCCCGACTTTTGGAGCGACCAAAAAGCGGCGCAACTGCAAATGAAAAAAATCAAGACGCTACACTTCTGGATTGACAGTTGCAAGGAGATGGAGAGCGCCGTTAACGAGACGGCACTGGGTGTTGACTTTGTGAAAGAGGGAGTTTTGACCGAAGACGAACTTGACGAACTCTACAACGATGCCGTTGCTAAGATTGAGAAACTCGAACTGCGCAACATGCTGCGCCACGACGAGGACAAGATGGACGCCATCTTGAAAATCAACTCAGGAGCCGGCGGCACCGAGAGTCAGGACTGGGCGAGCATGCTCATGCGTCTCTACTTGCGCTGGTGCGAGCGCCATGGCTACAAGACCTCGATTGAACACATGGTCGAGGGCGATGAAGCCGGTATCAAGAGCGTGACTATAGGCATTGAGGGCGCCTTCGCTTACGGCTACCTCAAGAGCGAGAACGGTGTTCACCGCCTGGTGCGCGTGTCGCCCTACAACGCACAGGGCAAGCGCATGACCTCGTTTGCCTCGGTTTTTGTCACTCCCATGGTCGACGACACCATTGAAATCACGCTTGACCCCGCTCGAATTTCATGGGACACCTTCCGTAGCGGCGGTGCCGGTGGTCAGAATGTGAACAAAGTGGAATCGGGCGTGCGCGTGCGATACCAGTACAAAGATCCCTACACGGGCGAGGAAGAAGAAATTCTGGTTGAGAACACAGAGACCCGCGATCAGCCCAAAAACCGCGAGAACGCCTTGCGAAACCTTAAATCTATCCTCTACAATAAGGAGTTGCAGCATCGTCAAGAAGAACAGCGAAAGATTGAAGACTCCAAGATGAAAATTGAATGGGGAAGCCAAATCAGGAGCTACGTCTTCGACGACCGTCGTGTTAAAGACCATCGCACGAACCACCAAACAAGCGACGTGAACGGAGTGATGGACGGCGATATAGACGAGTTTATAAAGGCCTACCTCATGCAATTTAACGACGATTGACAATATGGCAAAGGAGAAGCTACTGATTGTGAAAGTGGGCACTAACGCGCTCGATGACCCCGAGACCTTGCGAAAACTCATCAAGGACTTGGTAGCCATCAAGTGCCGCAAGATGCTCGTGCACAGTGGTGGCATCATGGCTTCAAAAGTGGCCGATTCCATGGGCATCAAGACCGGCAAGAGCAAGAAGCCGGTCATCATCGACGACAAGATGCTCGACATCGTCACTATGGTCTATGGCGGCCTCGTGAACAAACGTCTTACTGCCTTGTTGCAAAAGCATCACATCAATGCGGTGGGGCTCACCGGTGCCGACATGAATATCATCACAGCCGACATCAAGCCCGCCACGGACTCCAAGAAACGTGTGAACTGGGCCGGCACCGTCAAGAAAGTCAATGGAAAGGCACTGGCCTCACTCATCGAGAAAGGCGCAATGCCTGTGCTCGCACCCCTAACGCACGATGGCAAGGGACACATTTTGAGCACCGAAGCCAACGACATTGCGGTGCAAACGGCCAAGGCACTTGCTACTAACTATGATGTCACCCTCGTCTTTTGCTTCGAAAACCGCGGTGTGCTCTCCAACGAAGACAATCCCGATAGCGTTATCGCCGTACTGAAACCCAACCAGTACAGAATCATGAAGGAGATTGGCTACATCAAGGACGAGATGCGCACTGTAATAGACTCAGCGTTTTCGGTGCTGGAATATGGCGCAACTGAGGTGATTATCACCAATGCCGCCAGTCTCGCCAACCTTGTGGACGGCACACATATTAAATTATAACAACACTTTTTTCTAAAATACAAAAAACACAAAAACTCTAAAACAACATTCAATATGGCAAAGAAAATCACTGATAAAGTTACTTGGGTGGGAAAAGTTGACTGGGAACTGACCACCTTCCATGGCGATGAACTGTCTACTCACCGCGGCTCAAGCTATAACGCCTATCTGGTGCGCGACGAGAAAGTGGCCCTGATTGATACCGTGTGGAAACCTTATGACCGCGAATTTGTGGAAAATCTCAAGAAAGAGATTGACCTCAAAGATATTGACTACATCATCATGAACCACAACGAGATTGACCACAGCGGTTCGCTCGTTGAACTGATGCGTGAGATTCCCGACGTGCCCATCTACTGCACTGCCAAGGGCGAGGCCATCATTCGCGGCCACTATCATCAGGATTGGAACTTTGTGAACGTCAAGACGGGCGACACCCTGTCGCTGGGCGAGACAACTCTCACATTCATTGAGGCCACCATGCTTCACTGGCCCGACACCATGTTCACTTATCTTTCAGGTGAGAACATTCTGTTCTCGAACGACGGTTTCGGACAGCATTTCGCGTCGCACTCCCTCTTTGACGACGATGTGGACTTGTGCGAGGTGATGTATGAGGCCGAGAAATACTATGCCAACATTCTGAATCCGTTCAGCATGATGGCCAAAAAGAAAGTGAACGACATCTTGGCAATGAACCTGCCCATCAATTTGGTGTGCCCAAGCCATGGTGTGATTTGGCGTAAGAATATTCCGCTCATCATTGAGAAATATCTCGCATGGGCCGATGCTTATCAAACCGACCAGGTGACCATCGTCTACGACACCATGTGGCAATCAACCCGCTTGCTGGCTCAAGCCATTGCCGACGGCATCTCGGCAGTGAGTCCGTCAACCACCGTCAAGCTGCTCAACGCTGCTCACGACGACAAGAACGACATTCTCACGCAAATGTTCCGCTCTAAGGCCGTGCTTGTAGGTTCTCCCACGGTCAACAACGGCTTTACCTATGCCATCGCCGGTATTCTTGAAATGGCCAAGGGACTCAAGTTTAAGAAGAAAAAAGCGGCCGCATTCGGTTCTTACGGCTGGAGCGGTGAGGCACCCAAACTCATTGCCGAACACCTGCAAAAGGCCGGATTTGAACTGGTGGGTGAAGGTTTCCGCACATTGTGGGTACCTGATGGCCAAGCGCTCGCTCAGGCGACCGAATACGGCAAGGAATTTGCCTCCAGCCTTTAATAACTTGCTTTATTTACTCACAAGACAATGAAACTGTTGCTCACACCCTTAACCCTCATCTTGAGCGCCCTTATGCCGCTATTGGCATGGGGTGCCGCTCCCGATGACAATGAATACATTCAAGTTGACTGGTATCCGCTCTTGACCGACAGCGTGGGGTGGAACATCACCAGTGGCGGTCTGGCCTTTGGCATGGTCAACGCGGTGGGGTCACAAGCCCCTGATGTGGCCATGGCGGGTTCATTTGAACTGTCATGGATCAATGTCATCGGCGCCAAGTATAACAATGGCAAGGGGCAGAGGCTGACCATCGGGTTGGGCATTGATTGGAAGAACTACAAACTCAAGCACGGCCACTGCTTTACTCGCAACGAAAACGAAGTGATGACCGTGGGCGACTATCCGCAAGACGCTACCGGTTGCTACTCACGCATCAAGGTCTTCAGTTTGGGCGTTCCCGTCATCTTCCGTCAACGCATTGGCAAGTCAACCGATTTGTTTTTGGGCGAAATCACCAATTTCAACCTCCATGCCGGCATGTACACTCGCTACAAATTAAACGGAGAGAAAGTGACGCTGAAGTCGAGTAACATTCATCAGGTGCCGGTATCGATTGACCTGATTGCCGGAGCAACTTACAAGAAAATTGGCTTCTACTTCCGCTACAATCCCTTCAAGGTGCTCAAGAGCGGTTACGGACCGCAATTCAGCACCATCGCCACAGGCATTGTCTTGGGTTTATAATGATAAATGATGACTATTTTAATAACAAACTACTCTATGAAAAAATATCTATTCATGATTGCCTTGATAGCCGCTCTGCTCACTGCGTGTGGCCGTGGCAATAAATTTGAAGTAAAAGGCAACGTGGCAGGAGCCGGCGACACCACCAAACTGTATTTGGAGATGGCCAGCAATGGCGCCTGGTTGGCGATTGACTCCACCTGGGCCGAGAGCGACGGCAGCTACAGCTTTGCTGAGAATGCGCCGCAGTTCCCTAACATCTACAGGTTGCGTTATGGCGAGAAATCCATCTATTTCCCCATTGACAGCATCGACCGGCTCACCATCAATACACAGCTCAAGGAGTTTGACACGAAATTTGATGTGTCGGGCAGCGATGACGCTGTAGCCATCATGAAGATTGACAAGGACGCAATGAAATATGCCAAGGCTTCGCCTGCCGAGATGGCCAAGTGGAAAGACCAACTCTCGCGTGAAATCGTCAAGGACCTGCAGAGCATCGTTGCTTACTATGCCATCAACAAATATGTGGGTGGACAACCGCTCTTCGACCCCATGAACGACAACGACATGAAGATTATCGGTGCAGTGGCTAATGCCTACGACAGCTACAAGAAAGATGACCCGCGCACCGACTATCTCGTACAACTCACACTTGACGCGCAGCGCCGCCGCCGTTCAGGCAAAGTGAGCGACAGCCCCATTGTCGCCGAGCAAATTAGCTTGATTGACATAAAGTTGCAAGACGCTAACGGCAAAGTTCAGACACTCTCTGAGGTCGCCTCAAAGGGTGGTGTGGTTCTGCTCAACTTCACGATGTACGACCAGAGCTTCTCGCCGGCGTTCAACAAGGTGCTCAACGACATCTATACTCAGTATAAAGACCGCGGGCTCAACATCTACCAGGTGGCGCTCGACGAGAACGTGAGCAATTGGCGCACCGCTGCTAAGAATCTGCCTTGGATCACCGTCTACGATGCCATGGGCGAGAATTCACAGAATGTGTCGGCCTATAACGTAATGGGCGTGCCCACTACCTTTATCATTGACCGCACCGGACTCATTGTGGATCGTGTTGAGGATGTGAACGTGCTCAAGCAACACGTTGAGAAATACATCTAAAAAGAATCTAAAAACGAACCTTTCAGGCCTGATGACCGATTGGGTTTAAAGACTATTCCAAAATTCAACATAGCGGCTCGCCACCAGGTGGGCCGCATTGTGTTTTTCCACAAATGCACGGCTTGCTCGGCTCATGGCCGGCAATTGCGATTTGTGTTCAATTAGCCACGATAGCTGCGCATCAATGTCATCGGCAATCAACGGACTCACATTCACGATGGGGCGATTTTCCTTCTCGCCAATCAATTCATAATATTCAGGTTCAGCCCCCGACACGGCAACCAAGCCATGTGCCATACCCAGCAGCGCATTGGTGGCAGGAGTGTAAGAGTAGAGTTGGTCAACAAGCACATGACTGCTGCGCATGCGCGACAGATAGTCGTCGTAAGGCAAGTTCTCGACAGCGACAACCTCGCACTCATCAGGATATCGAGCCGCAACACGCCGCAATGCGTCAAGCAGTCGGTCAGTGCCTTTCACCACTGTGCGGTCGCGCTGAATGCCTATGAAGAAACGCACTTTCTCGGGCTCTTCTGCTATGAAATGCGGTTCAATAGCTTGTGTGTCAATGGGGATGCCTGCATAAATCACGCGGTCGCCCAGCAAGGGTTTGTAGGTCATGTAGTACTCAAGCAGGCATGCTACCGCGCCGTCGACGTTTTCCAGTATATGCTCGGCATGGCGACGCATGAATGGCTTGGTCCAGTTCTGCTGACATTGAGCCTCATATTCCGGAGAGTTGACATAGGGTGATGGCTCATCGCCCACCATGTAGTCGCTATACCTGAATGTGTGCCCGTCGTGACAAGCTTTGAAGTAGTAATAGTCGGTGTTCAGGGCCGATAGCACGATTTTGCCGTTGTGCTTTTTCAGGTAATCAAATACGCGCTGCACTTTCTCGGGCTTGAGCGTGAGAAAAATGTGACCGGCAATGTGCACCACATCATAGCCCCGCATCAGCGGCAGGGCCTTGAGTAGACGTGCCAGGTAGCATACCGCGCCCCATGCACCGGGCCCACGAAACAAATTGATGTCGCGGCCCGTACGCATCCACATCGAACCGTTCGAAGCCACTACGGCCTCATGTCCCATTTTGCGCAATTCCTGAGCCAGGCAGTTGTGCAAATTGCTCGCATCTCCTACAAAAAGTGCTTTCATCAAGTCAAAGATAATAGTTTTTTTGCATATTTTCAAAATCATGAGTATTTTTACACTGAAAAAACTTGATTTGTATCGATGCAGAACGAAGTTTCCATCATTATACCCGTCTATAACCGCGCCAAGATCGTGGAGCGAACGCTATTGTCTGTGCTTGATCAAAGTTATCGCCCGTTGCACTTGATTCTCGTGGACAATTGCAGCGAAGATGACACGCTGCGTGTGCTCAACGACTTCAAGAACCGGCACGAAAGTTCCGACTTCAAAGTGACCGTGCTGCAAGAGCCCGTGCACACGGCCGGAGCAGCGCGAAACCGCGGTTTCAGCGCGGCCACCGGGCAGTGGGTCCTGTTCTTTGACAGCGACGATGTGATGGCTCCTGACCTCGTTGAGCAATATATGCGCAAGCAGGAATCCTGCGGCGGCACGCCACAGGTGATTATCACCAAAGCCCGGCTTGTGAGAGCCGATGGCAGCAAATGCGTGCTTCCCTTCCACAAGGGCGACGAACTCGCCAACCACCTGCTGCATGGCATGCTGGCCACACAACGCTATGCCGTGCGGCGCGACTTCTTTGCGCTGACCGACGGCTGGAACCCGTCGCTCCCGGGTTGGAACGACTGGGAAATGGGCGTGCGTCTGCTACTCGCGCAACCGCGAGTGGCCTATCTTGAGCCTGCCGAACCCCTTGTTTTCATCAATGAGACCGGTAGTGCTTCCATTACCGGCACCGAATTCCATTCACGACAGGGGCAGTGGGAACACGTCATTGACCTCATTGGTCAAACTATTGAGGCGTCAAGCATCGACAACAAGGAGCGATATGCTCTGCTGCTTGAGTATCGCAAGGTGGTCCTTGCCGCGCACTATCGCCGCGAGGGCTTTAACAACCTTGCCGAGCCGCTTTACCGCGAAGCCTTCGGCAAACTCAAGCGACGCCGGTTGCTGCGCCTCATCATTCCGCTGCTCTATCGCTGGCTCGTAGCCGGCCGTCGGGGAGCGTCGAGCGCGGCTCGGTTGCTCATCAGGTGACGGTTTTTTGGCACGATTGTTGCTAATCTCGCATCGCAAAACTACTTTGAACACTATTTAAAAACATAACTTTTTAACGCTATCAGAAAAATGAAAGTCGCTATCGTAGGCGCCAGTGGCGCAGTAGGTCAAGAATTCATGAAAGTGCTCGACGAGCAGAATTTCCCGGTTGACAAACTCGTGCTCTTCGGGTCGAAACGCAGTGCCGGACGCATCTTCACCTTCCGTGGCGAGGACTATGTGGTGCAACTGCTGCAGCACAACGACGATTTCAAGGACATCGACATCGCCTTTGTCTCAGCCGGAGCCAAGACCGCTATTGAATTTGCCCCAACTATCACCAAGTATGGCACCATTATGATCGACAACTCCAGCGCCTTCCGCATGGACGACGATGTGCCGCTCGTGGTGCCCGAGGTGAACGGCGATGACGCATTTAATGCGCCACGCAACATTATCGCTAACCCCAACTGCACTACCATCATCCTCGTGACTGCGCTCAAGCCGCTCGACAATATCTCGCACATCAACAACGTGCAAGTGGCCACCTATCAGGCTGCCAGCGGCGCGGGACTTGAGGCCATGGACGAACTCGCACTGCAATATGCCGAGATTGCTCACGGCAAGGACGAGGTGACCGTGAAGCACTTCCAGCATCAGCTCGCCTACAATGTCATTCCACACATCGACGTGTTTGGCGATGCCGACTACACCCGCGAAGAAGCCAAGATGTATTACGAGACACGCAAAATCATGCACAGCAACATCCGCGTGAGCGCGACCTGTGTCCGCGTGCCTGTCATGCGAGCCCATAGCGAGGCCGTGTGGATTGAATGCGAGAATCCCATTACGCCCGATGAGGCACGAGCAGCCTTCCACCTGGCTCCGGGCCTGGTGGTCATGGACGAACCACGTGCCAACGTCTATCCCATGCCCATTCACAGTTCAGGCAAGAATCCCGTGTTTGTGGGACGTGTGCGCGAAGACTTCAGTAGCGACAACGGACTCACCTTTTGGCTCGTGGGTGACCAAATCAAGAAAGGCGCTGCGCTCAATGCCGTGCAAATCGCGCAATACTTGCTCGCACACCGCCCCAAGTAATGCCCCCAATCCCACATAATTACACATGAAAGGGCGACCCGCAAGGTCGCCCTTCTTTCTTGTGAACCCGTGGGGAGTCGAACCCCAATCGAAGGAACCGGAATCCTTTATTCTATCCATTAAACTACGGGTCCGGTGAAAATAGTTCTGAAATTCGTCGCAAAATTAGTCAATTTTCATTAGCTTTGCAAGCGTTATCGCTTAAAACAATATTGAGATGAATGTGAGAATTGAGCCATCGTGGCACCAAGCGCTTGCCGCTGAATGGGACAAACCCTACTTTGAGCAACTCACCGACTTTGTGCGCCGGCAATATGCCGCCGGGCAAGTATTTCCGCCGGGCCGACAGATTTTCGCCGCTTTCGACACTACGCCTTTCAACGAAGTGAAAGTCGTGATTCTGGGGCAAGACCCTTATCATGGCCCGGGGCAAGCCAACGGATTGTGCTTCAGCGTTAACGAGGGTGTGCCTTACCCGCCTTCATTGCTCAATATCTTCAAGGAGGTTCAGGCCGACACCGGAGCACCCATCCCCGCCAGCGGCGACTTGAGTCGCTGGGCTCGGCAGGGCGTACTGCTGCTCAATGCCACGCTCACGGTCCAGGCACATCGTGCCGGCTCGCACCAGGGCCACGGCTGGGAGCAGTTTACCGATGCAGCCATCCGCGCGCTGGCCGAGCATCGCGAGCATTTGGTGTTCATCCTTTGGGGCGCATTTGCCATCAAGAAAGGGGCTTTCATTGACCGCGAGCGTCATCTGGTGCTCACTTCGCCACATCCTTCGCCGCTGTCGGCACACCGAGGCTTCTTCGGTAACCACCACTTTACTCGTGCCAATGCCTACCTGCAGCAGCACGGCCTCCCCCCCATCGTGTGGTGACAAACCTGTAGGGTCGCCACCTGTGGCGACCGCGGCGACATTGGGTTGACATCAAACTCGCGACAACAAGGGTTGGTGTCGAACTTGTAGGGTCGCCACCTGTGGCGACCGCAGCGACAAGGGTTGGTGTCGAACCTGTAGGGTCGCCACCTGTGGCGACCGCGGCGACATTGGGAAATCTTTTCTTTTGTGGCTGTTAAGGAATGCTTTTGTGGGTGCGGTCGTGGCAGGCCACGACCGTACATTGCGCGTGGCGACCGCG
>CAMKGM010000063.1 GCA_946412245.1 uncultured Bacteroidales bacterium | reverse complement strand
CAATGGCAAGCCCCTCGTTTGTGCTGACAAGATACGGCGGCATCTTATCCATCCTCGCAATGAGTGTGAAGCATGGTTTGTCGATGCTGCCGCCAGGACTGGCAAACTGCGGGTTCATCAGATATTGGCATGACACGACTTTCTGCTTTGGTTTCGTAAGGACAGCAGGACATGGCGCATCCACGCTTGACAATTGTCCACCGGCGCTATATTCACTGGCAATAAAGCGGCTTGTAACAAGTCCGAGTCTGTCCTTTGTGGTGAGTGTTGGTGCTGGTGCGTCAACGGAAGTATTGAACCCTTTGCCATAGTGTGCAGAAACAAATGCGTGGTGGTCACGGCAAGTTACAGTTCCTGCCGGTTCATCAACACTGATATTCTTTCCGCTTGGGTCTCCTCCGTACTGCTTGGAGAGGAAATGCACCTTTGCCATACCGAGGCGGTTCTGGCAAGCAACGGTTGGGCAAGGCTCGTCGATGCTTGGCGGTACATACTTGCCTGTCTTTCCGTTGACGCTGTTCCACTTCACGATGAAAGCCTCCTTGCCGCCAGCAACAAACTTTATCAGCCCAGCATAGATACGTTCCAGTGTTTTCTCGACAAGCGGTTTCTTGCGTCCGAAGATGCTTTCTCCCTCGTCGTTGAGGTCGAGGACTTCGCGCACAGGCTTCCATGGCTTAACCTCATCATCTTGGAAAAGACCGCCATTGTTAGTCGTACACTTGGCATGAGTCTGCTCGGGGAACACAATTGGCAACCCTTTTTTGGCGAATTGCCCGAAGTATCGGCGACGTGAGGTGTAGGCTCCATAGTCGGCCGCATTGAGTATGCGCCAGTCGAAGTCATAGCCATATTTGCAGACAGTGTTCACCCATCGCAGATAGCATCTTCCTTTGTCACGACTGACAGGGTGGCCATCCTCATCAAGATCGCCCCAGCACATGAACTCCTCCACATTCTCAATCTGAATGTAGTCAGGCTTGATTGCCTCGATGTATCTGAACAGATGTTCTGCCAATGTGCGGCTGTCTGCGTCCCGAGGTTGACCGCCTTTTGCTTTGCTGAAATTTGTACATTCCAGCGAAGCCCAAAGCACAACGCGTGTGCCTGGTCGTCGCATCGCATTCACATGGCGGACCAGCGGAGTCAGCTCAAGTGTGCGGATGTCCTCCGTGAAGTGCAATGCTTCGGGGTGATTGGCCGCATGTGAGGCAATTGCATTAGCATCATGATTGACACACGCAATCACCTTGGCGCATTTCTCTCCGTCTATGGTGGCGTGTTCTACACCAGTAGATGTGCCTCCTGCCCCGCAAAATAGGTCAATGTAGAGTAACTTTATCATTGCTTTCCTCCTCTTTCTTTTAGTTTGTACCCATCTTCACATTCATCTTGATTGCCGAAGCGTTTCTTCCCGAGCCAATAGCACCAGCCAATGCCTTTACCATGAAGATTATGGTGGTCATAGTAGACACATGTCCTGCACTTGCGACCGATTATCGTACTATTTGTGTACATACTTTTCATGATGTCATATATGATTTTATTTCGTAAATAGTTATTAATTTAATACAAAGGCAAATATGGGTCTGCTCCAAGCAAATCGTCAATATCTTCTCCGAAGTCATAATCTGAAAATTTGGAAACTTGACGGGCACATCCCTCAAGCACGTCTAAGGTGGATACCTTTCGTTGCTGTTTAGGCTTTTGCACTTCGACACGCTTAAAACAGCCACTATACCAAAGATTTATAATAATCCTTTTTCGGGCATTGTCAAACGGACTCACAGGTGCATTTCTGATTCGCTCAGCGACCTCAGGAAAAACGCATACTCTTGTCTCACCGAGCCAAGTGACTTTTATTTCTTTGTCAGTTATTTCGATTTTCATCGCTCAAATTCTTTTGAGATTAAACAATTCGGCTTGGGTGTAACCCTCATGCCACTCACCAACAGTGCGCCAATTTTGCATGAGGTCATACTTTTCTTTGCTGACCTGCCATTGCTCCTCGGTGTACTGGAAAGCCCAATCTTGGCCGAAAGTCTCAAACATCTTGTCACGTGCGCTCTCTGCATCTTCGGCCTCGATGACGTGGTAGCAGTTGCGGTGCGGCTTGTCTAAGCCGACACCGAAAGTGAAATAGTAGCGTTCCATCAGTCCTTCCCTCCTTTCATTGCCTGTTTAAAGGCTTTAATCAAACTTTCTACTTCAACGTCTCCTTGAGGGTAATCACTCTCGGGTAGAAACTCCAGTGACGCATATAGACGGACATTTGCAGCCAACCACTTACAAGCATCATTTAAGTCTATCATTATGCGTCCCTCGCATTGTGGTGTGGGATTGGGATTGTACTCTTCCGCATCATTCACTTGTGCGGCTTTTAGCACTTTGTATGTTATCTCGTCAATCGGACGTGTTCTCGGATCTCTTGATATGCCCCACGCCACAGCGCATTCAGCAATATCGTCAAAGGTGATGCCGGAGCCAGCGGAGTTGGCTTCCCACAACTCCTTGAATTTTTCTTTTGAATAAACCATAAATTTGAATTAAAATGTTTGACTTATTTGCAATTTTTACACTATAAAGTTAGTCATTTTCAGCGAGATAGAGAAATTTTTGAGTCTCTATTATTTGCTTCCAACTCTATTTAACTTTTGCCTCGCAGGTGCCAACTGCGGCACGTCAAGGCGAAGTTGGTCTCGAAGTTCTCTATACCCTTAAAGCAAGGGTATTTCCAACAGTTCCGGCACACTCTGGCGCGGTCGTAGCGTTCTCTGTGGACGTGGGCTTTTGAGGCGTACTGCCTCACGGTTTCAACCTTTGTGCCGCACTCCTCGGCTATCTTCTCAACAGGGTGCCCCTCGGCATACATCTTGAGGATTTTTTGACGATCGAGCCGTCGTTTCGGCATGATGCCGGCCTTGCGGCGGCGCAATCGTTGGTCTTCTTTGAGTTGTTCACGATGTTCCGCCCTGTACTTGGCCCTGTGGGCAAGTTGCTTCGCCCGGCCTTCAGGCGTGGAGTAAACTCTACGGTGGTACTCACGAGCCCGGGCGCGGTCGCAAGCCTTGCACCATTTCGAGTGGCTACCGTCCTTGCGGTGGTAGAACTCGGAGATGAGTTTAACCTCGCCGCAGTGTTGGCACTGGTACGTCATTACACCGGACATGGCGGATACCAGGGTTGAAGTTCGTCCTCCTTGTACCATTGCTCTCCGATTTTGTAGATGGGCAGCAAATTGATGTTTTTGCCGACCTGCGTAATCGTCACTTCCTTGTTGTTGAGGATGACTTTCTCGCCAACCTTGTACTTGTGGATTGTCGGTTTCATTGCTCTTTTTTGACTAACACGACATCTCCACCTATGGCAAGCGCTTTCTCAAACATTTCCGCGCACCGCTTCGGCGGAGAGTCGTAGTAATTCTTTAGTTTGTCGAACAGGCTGCAGTAAGTCTTTCCGCCTGACTTTCTCATGTCGGAATTGATACCGCACTTGCAGGCACCGCAGTATGGTGGTGTCTCATAGAATGGGCCTTTACCATTTATCGTCACTTTCATAGGTCGAATAAACTTGGCTGCAGTCGCTCCTGTTCAATTCTTTCACGCCTGGCTATCTCGGCATCAACTTTCTTCTCTGCCTCTTTGGCAAGACGCAGCTCTGTTGTGGACCTTGTGGCAAAGAACTGTGTTTGATGCTCTCTCATGTCCTTGACAAGCTGGGTAAATTCTTGCTCGTTCATGACTCATCCTCCTCTGATTTGCGCTTGAACAAACGCTTCATGAATGAGACCAATAGATAAACAAAGGCATAGAGCCATGTGGCTAATGAAGCCAGTACAAAGAACATGATGACTGTCATGCGGACTTTCTCCAGTTGACGGTCTTCAACAAGATCGTCCCAAATGGACGCGGCCACGAAGGCGTTGATGAGAACGCCCACGGCATAGATGATGAGGAATGTTGTAATGCTCATATCAGTTTAGTGATTATCCAGTAGATGAAATAAAATCAGTCCGGCCATGATGCCGGCGATCAGCAGCACGGCAAGGCAGCGGGCATGGGGTGCGTACTTCCCGAGGAAGTCCTGCTCTTGTGGTGTCTCGTCGTAGGTGTCAATTCGCTTTTCCATCGCCATCGGGTTTGACGGTTCGCAGTTCGTGAATAGTGGCGTCGGCAAGTTGACGTGCCTTGCGTGCCATCGCCGACACCGATGAGTTGAGTTTGCCGAGCACCACGCTACGGCGTTCCTGGGCGACGAGGTAGCGGGTCAACTCCCAGCGGCGTTGCTCCCACTTCTCCTCCTCGATTTCCTCTTTCGTCTTGATGGGGTAAATCTCCATGCTCGGTGAGTCAGCCACCTGCAAACTCTTCTCTCGGGCTGTCTCTTTCACACGCTCCACGGTCTCGGGACGCGGCTCGGTTTTCTTTTTCTTCAAAAACATAGTTGTGCTGTTAGATGTTATACTTGATATAGCGTTGTTCCTTTAAGGCCTCAATGACTTCCTGCATGGAATCAACGCGGCCCTGAAGTGAGTTGATTGTCTCGGTTATCTCACGCTCGTTGGTGGCCACGAAATATCCCTTGTTGTTTGAGGCGAGGCAGGGGATGATGGCGTTGGTTCTGATGTGGTTCACAATGAGCCTGATCTGTCGCCGGTCGCATACATGACCCTGCTTCCTCACCGCTGCGGCCAGCGCATCGCCGGGCACCACTCTGGTGCCTGACGACTGAAGGAAACCGACAACGAGAGGGAGCAGAACGCCCCTCTCGTAATCATTCAGTCTGTCGCTTGCCATCAGAAATCCATCTTTGTGCCGTCGGTGTTGTAGCCGAGGGCGGTCAGTTGTTCCTCAATCTTGGACTGCTCTTTGGCGAGCTTGACGGCCATGTCGTTCACGACCTCATCGGTTGCCTCTTTCGCCCACTCTTGCAGGAGCATGGACTGGCAGTCTTGGAGGTCGGTATTGTACTCCACGCCAGCACTTGACAATTCCTCACGGATGAAGTCTCGGCAGATTTGGTGGACTTGCTCAGTATGCGCTCTGGCATAGTTCAGCACTTTCGGTTCTGACGAGTAGGTTGACGTGAGGTCAATGCCATTGCGGAACTTGTACGAAGCCTTGCGGAGTATCAAGGTCAGCAGTATCAGACTCTCGGTCTGTGACAGTGGCTCTGTCGGCAACTCGGTTGGCTCCATGTCTGCAAGAACGCTACGAAGCTTGGAGGCGATGTTGGTTGAGTTCTTTCGCTCGTTCACTTTGTACTCGTTGACGAGCTGCATGGCTTTTGCCTCATCGCCGTTCTCGGCGGCGACATTCTTTTTCCACCGGTAGTAGCGGACATCTATTTCCGTGCCTCTGTAGCTTGTGCTGATTACCAGGCAGCGGTAAACCTCGTTGGCCTCCAGCTTGGCTTTCAGTCGCTCGTCATTTTCTCGGTAAGCCGAGAACCGCTCAAAGAGGTCATCGACCTCGGCGACCCTGAACCCCATGCCGGCAATCTTGTCAAGTAACGGCTGGAAATCCTCGCACCTATTCATGTAGTAACTGGTGCACTCTTTCAGTACGATTGTCTTTCCAGCCTCAAGGTCTTCACCCTCCTTGACGAGGACATCGGCGTTGTCGGTTATCATCTGCAAGAGCCATGAGGCACGTTTGTTGTTCCACCGCTCTCGGTTGGTGCAGGTGGCATCGTGAGGCTTCATTTCGTAGAACAGACACCCAACGTTGGCGTCGTTGAATGGACATTTCTCGCAAGTGCTGCCGCATGAGCCGGAGAAGTCGCGCTCCCAAATGGCGTTCTCAATGCGCATGAACAGGTCATTGGTGTAATATATGGCATCCTGCTTGGTGATTGGATCGTTCTCCTGAACAGCTGTATCCTCCATGTATTCGAAGAACTGCTGTTGCTCGTCCTCGGTGAGCTTGCAGACGTGCATCGCCGCACCGATGGACATCCACTCTTTGGTGACCCATTGCTTGAGTTCGGGCAAAAGGTTGTCGAGTTTGATGCGTTCCTGGATAAACCGCTTGGACTTGCCGAAGCGCAAGGCGATTTCCTCAATGCTCTTTCCTGTCTTGACGAGCTGTCCGAAAGCGAAAGCCTCCTCAATCGGGTCAACGTCCTTGCGCTGGAGGTTCTCGGTTATCATCGCGTCCAGTGCTTCCTCATCAGTCATCACCCTCACGATGCAGGGGATTGTATCTTCTTCAAGCATTGATACGGCACGGTAACGGCGTTCGCCGCATACAATCTCAAATTCACCACCCAGAGGGTTGGTATCGTCCGCTTTAATGGGACGCACGGTAATTGGTTGGAGCAAGCCTTGCTGTTTGATGTTGTTGGAAAGGTCTTGCAGGTCTCCCTCATCGATAGTTTTTCTTGGATTGAGGGGGCTGGTGTGTATTCTTACCAGCGGAATGTTCTTTACTTCCATTGTTTTTGGAGAATTAAAATGTTTGACTTGTGGTGTTGATTGTTCAACACTTGATGTTGAGGACTGGTCCTCAGTGATACCCCGCTTGACGATCTTGGTCAGCTTGGGGTCTTCCAGTTGGTCGCAAATGGCGACGCGCTTGCCTGCCCGCACAATTTTCGGCAGGTAGTTGTCAAGCGAATGGTGAGGGAAACCGGCCATCTTGGTGTTTTCCTTTTTCGTGAGAGTAATGCAAAGCTCTTTGGCGACGATTTCCGCATCTTCCTCATAGGACTCATAGAAGTCACCCACTCGGAAGAGCAGAACCGTGTCGGGATGCTTGGCTTTCATCTGCTCGAACTGCTTTCTTAATTTTTGGTTCATAATCAGTGAATTAAATGTTTGACTTGTAGCGTTTTGCATTGCAAAGTTAAGCATCGTTGGGCGTTAAGCGGTTCTTATTTTCGCCGTTTTTTTCGTCCGACCAACTCTATTTAACTTTTTGTGGCGTAAGCACTTGGCTGTTTAACGTAGGCTGTCACCCTCAAACTCGATGAAGTTGAACATTTCCTTGCAGCGGTCGGCCACATAGTCGCCGTAGCGCGGCTCAATGTCTTCGAGACTCATGTTCGTGGTGATGTGGGTGACGCTCGTGCGGCGGTGGTCGTAGCGCAGTTGTAGCACGAACTGCAACACGTTCATCTTGGTGCCGTAGTTGCTGGCCGGGTTCGGTTCTCGCCCAAACTCGTCGATTACCAGGTTGACGTCGCGGTCGGTGTACTGGATCAGCGCAGGCTGCCCCTCGGCGGCATAGATGTTGGCGAGTTCGCTGGCGGTCTTCCACCACGCTTTGAGCCGGTAGTCGCCTCTCATGTGCTCGTGTCTGGCGGCAACGCTGTTCATGTACTGTCTCATGGCGAGCAATGTCATTGACTTTCCACGCCCGAGTGGGCCATAGAGGAAGAACCCTTTGTCATAGTCAAGACCGAGCACATTGATGTTGTCTCGTCTCCAAATCCACGCGAAAATGGAATTGAGAACCCGTCTGTCGGCTTTGGCGATGTCGAACTTCGGCTCTACCTTGAGCAGGCACGAGCGGAAGATTTGTGACTCGATGTTGAAGTCAACCACCGGCCTTGATGACTTTGAACCCTGTGACGGTGTTTGTGGGATTGCTCCCAGCACTTGGTTGATTGTTTGTTCGTCCATTATTTTCTTTTAGCTCAAACAGACCCGCCCAATTATTACCGATAGATTGCTCAACAATCGCCATCGCTATCTGCGGGTCTCCATGAGATAGCTTCACGAGCTTGTTGTAACAAATTTTGAGTGCTTTTTCACTTTTATAGGTTTGCCTTTTCTCGTGCTTATATTGCAACCACAATTCAAAGGCCTCAGCAAATGCCGGATCAACAACAAAATTTTGTTCTGACTGATTTCCCCCACGGGGGGTTTGGGGGGTATTTATTTTATTTCTTTTTTTCTTTATTTTTTTAATTGTGTCCAAAATGGTGTCCAATTCGGTGTCCGAAATGGTGTCCAATTCGGTGTCCGTTACTCGCCATGGCTCGTGCTGATATTTATCATAATTACAGATAGTTATGATAGCCTTTTTGCTGTCCACTACTTCGCGAATTATCATGTTATCATTTTCGAGCTTTTTTAGAAAACTTATCACAGTCTTTCGGTCGAGGGTTTTCCGGTTCAAAAGCCACCGCTTTGTCAAGAACGCTACGCTGGCCTCAAGCTGCCCTCTCTTGATTGTAATGCCATCGCTCTCGGTGTCTTGATATTTAGCCATCCACAACATATCTACCCACCAATGGAAGTAGTCGTTGTTTTCGGCTATCCAATGGTTCTCAAGCTGGCGATGTAATCTAATGTAACCGCCCACCATAGTTCAAGTCTCTAAAATGCGGATGCCCCAGACGTGCAGCATCAACTTGCGGCGCAGTACATAGTCGGCTTCCTTGCGGGTTATTTCACTCTTCACGTCCTCTACCACCTCGTTGCCTTCTTTGTCGCGGTAAACGAAGTCGGCAGTATAGACGGCGTTCTGCTCGATGCAGACATCCTTATACACCGGCTCGGTGTTGCGCATCTTGAAGGCAGCAGACAACTGGAGGCCATGTGCACGGCAGTAGGCCCATGCAGCCTTCTGCGTGGCGAAATGCACATTCTCCACTATCCAGTCGTTGATGACCTTGTCCTTGATGTAGGTGCGCTCGTACTTGGCAGGTATCAACTCAAACTCCACCTGACGACGGAGCCCGCTAATCTCACCGGCTCGTTGCAGGATCTGCAACTCTAGCCAGCGGTCGTACTCCTTCTTGGAGTCGTATTTTTCGACATTCGCAAAGTCAATCCCATGCTCATCGCAGTAGAACTTCGCATCATGCTCGGTGCGGAAGCGATGAGTCGTGCCAGGAATGACATACAACTTTTGATTGCCGAACTTAAATCGTTTCCAACTCATTTGTTCATCATTATGTTGGTTAATTGTTTTCCATTGCTCGAAATGATCCAGCCGCCACGCTCATCGTGGCCCAGCCACAAGTCCTCGACTTTTCCGAACTTGGCGACTGACCCGCAGAGGTCAACCACCCAGCCGTCCTTGCCGGGGTAGGGTCTAATCGCTCTGCCCACCATCTGGTAGTAGAGGGCGAGCGACATTGTTGGTCTCGCCAAAATGATTGTGTCAAGCGCGGGGTGGTCGAAGCCGGTAGTGAGAACGCCCACATTGGCGACTACTTCCGTTTCGCCGCTCTTGAACCGCTCCAGTATGGCCTCACGCTCTTTCTTTGGTGTGGAACCTGTAACCACCTCACAAAAGCCCATCAAGTCTTCGGCAAGACGTTCAGCGTCCTCGATGAAGCGCACGAACACGAGGATGCCGTGACGCACGCTGCCGTCCTTCGGGCGCATGACACGTTTGACGATGTTGAGGGTGTACTCATACATACCGACACGCTCAAACTCCTTGAAAAGCGATTTGTCGTCATAATCCGCACCAGTAGAATTTACTTTCACCTTGTCGAGGTCAATGCGCATCATGTCAAAGTACCTCAAATTGGCCAAATAGCCGGCATCTAGCAGCGTCTTTATCTGGCAATGATAAAGTACTTGGTCGAAGATGCGAGGACGCGTCCTCGTCAAAAATTTGAGGATTGAGCCGTATTTCTTCCACTTGCTGTTTATGGTCTTGGGGTCGATTGTCTGACCCAGCCTGTAAGGTGTGGCGGTTAGCCCAATCACCTGACGGCCATCGACACGCTCGATGAACTCCTTGTACTGACCCTCACGAGGATTGACCAGGTGACACTCGTCAATGAGGATCTTGTGGAACTCGTCGAATTTGTCTATGTGGTTCATCAATGAGCCGATAGTTGCGAAAGTGATGCGGTTGATCTCCTTGCGGTTGAGGCTGGCCGAATAGATTGAGCAGTCCCATGCGCCGTAACTCACCAGCTTGGCAAAGTTCTGCTCAAGGATTTCTTTGCTCGGCTGCAGCACAATCAGCGGCTCGTCAATCTTGCTGGCGATGTCGGCAATCACGAGCGACTTGCCGGCACCTGTCGGGAGAATGAGCAGCCCGTTGTGCTTTGCGGTTATCTTGTCGCTGAAGAACTTGACGGCCGCGTCGCTTGCTTCTTGCTGATATGGTCTCAGTGTGTATTGCATAAGTGAAAACCACCGCCGCCAGCGAGAACGGCGGTGGAATATGAACGTCGAAAGTTACTATAAAATCACTCGGCTTCGGCTCGCTCCTCGGCCTTTCTTATGGCTATCACTTTGCGAACTTCCTCATGCAGTGCGGCGTACTTCTTGGCAATGGCGATACGCGCCTGGCGGAACTCACGTTGCTTGGTCTCTAACTCGGTGTAACGCTCCTTGCGCCCGGCGTTGTACTTGACCTTGAGGTCGTGCATGGTGGCGTGGAAGTTCTCGTTGAGCGTGCGGCGCTGGCTGCGCAGCTCGGCTCGCTTGTCCATCGTGTCGGCAATCTGCTTATGCAGGTCTTCCAGTTCGTCGGGGCTGTCGCAGAACTTGCGCTTGTCCATCAGTGTGCCGATGAGCATACCGAACTTATTGTAGGCGTCTTCCAACGGTTGGGTGTTGAGCTGGTATTCATCGAGAAGTTTGTTACGCTGCAACTCGTAGTCACTCTCGGCGGCTTCACTCTCGTTGTGGAACTTGGCTTGCAGGGCCAAATACTCGGTTCGCAATGCCTCTTGCTCGGTGAGGCGATCCGTGTCAAGCAGCGTGTTCTGTTTGCGCAACTCGGCAAGGGTCATACCCATTAAGTCTTTTTCTTGCATAGTGCTGTTGATTTGGTGAATAAAATATTTGACTTGTAGCCTTGCGGCAGTAGTCGGGGTTGGAGTCGAACCAACGATTTGCAGAATTAGGTTTCCGCAGCTCCTTACCCACGGAGTTGCCCGACTATATGCCCCTGGGGTGGACAGGGGCGACAACAATTAACTGAAAAGACGTGCAAAGAAACTTCAGCCAGTATCTACCACGGTGACCAGTGTGGACGTACCCCGCTCGACTTGGCTCAAGCCATGAAAACACAATCTACAACCCTTTCATGCTGTTCTCTATGTGCTATGAGTATAGTTCTTTGAAATCTTTGTACATTTCGTCGTCAGGCAACGGCACGGTGGCACCATGCTCGGTGGCCATGTACGACTGTATCTTGTTCATGAAGTCGGTCATCTGTCGCTTGGTGAGTTTCGAGGTCTCCACCCACTTGTCGATGACCTGACCGTTGGGTAGCACGACCGGGTAGCGGAACATCTCGCAGAACAGGTCGTGCACGTTGTCTTTGTTCCATTGGTCGTCGCCGTAGGTCTTGTTGAAGAAGTTTGCGATGTCGGCACACCACAGCCAAAATAACGCATTTTGGTTGACGGTGCGCGGTTGCTTCTTCTCCCACTGGGCTCTCGGCTCGATGGTGGCCACATAGTCGCCGTTCGGCAGGAACCCGCACACAGCATCGAGTGTGCGCTGGTCGGTGACGTGGCCGTTCTCTTTATGCAGGTGGACTATCATTGCTCATTTGATTACTCCCAAGAGCAGGCCGTAGTAGATATAGTTGCGTTGCTCGACTACGGCATCTTCGGGATACCACTTTCTATTTCTCTTGAAGTCCTCAAAACATTCTGGACACAGCCAGCGGTTGATGACCGCAATATAGAAGCCCGTCTCGGGTCGCTTCATGCACATGTCGCATATACCAGGCGACCCGACGGCTTGCTTCATTTCTTTGGCTGACGCCTTGATGATTTTGAACTTGCCAAACTCAACAACCTTTGCCATAATCAATAAGGCATGTCATTTAGTTCTTGGAGCTCCATCGACGGCGGATAAGGATAACCGCCATGCCGTTGCTGATAGTTCTGCTGGTTAGCGAATGGCACGTTAGGGTTCTGCTCCTGTGGCTTGCCGCCGAGCAGTTCCAGGTTGTCGAGGTAAATCTCGGTGACGGTGCGCTCGGTGTTGTCGCGGGCGGTGTACTTGCGAGTCCTCAACTTGCCTTCGATGTAGAGTTTGGTGCCCTTGCGGACGTAACGCTCAATGACACCCACGATGCTGCCGTTGGCGACTATGCTGTGCCACTCGGTGCGCTCTGGCACTTGTGTGCCGTCACGCTTGGTGTAACCCTTGTCGGTTGTTGCGAGGCGGAAGGTGGCGAACTTGCCGCCGGCGCTCTCTCGGATTTCGGGGTCGCTGCCCACGTTGCCGAGCAAAATAACTTTGTTTACGCTCATGATTATTTCAGTTTTTGAGTGAATGAACCCTTTCGGGTGGTTGTTTTAAGATATTGTTCGTAGAGGTCGGGATGGTCGGCTTGGAACGCCTTGGAGTCGAATGTGGTCGTTTCGCTCGGTTTCCCGATGGTGGCCGTGAACTCGGGGCACTCCCACTTGGAGACACCAGCGGACTCCATGAGTTCACGCAATTTCTCTTTCATCGCTTTTGCGGCTTTCTCGGCCCGCAGCAGGGTGGTGATAGCGCTTACCACGTCCACAGGAACGGCGAGTGCGTCGGTAGTGGTCGCCACTGGCTTGACTTCCTCGACCTTTGCGGCGAACACCTGCATCTCGGGGTTGTAGTAGGTGAAGCCTCCCCATTCTTGCTTGATGATTTCGGTGGAGAGCAGTTTCTGCACCAACTCATCGGGTTTGCGCTCAATGCGCCACAGCTCGCCAGCACCTTTTCGCATCCAGTTGCCGATAAGCCCCTTGACCTTCCAACTGGTCTGCCATTCAAACATGAAGGCGTAACAACTCAGTTGCCAGGAGAGGTACTCTTTCAACCCCTCTGCACCACCGGGATAGTAGTCGAGGTTGTTGGTCTTGTGGTCAACAAGGTAGATGCCACCTTCCTTATCGCACCAAATGCAGTCAATCTGCGAGGCGAAATTGCCGTAACTCACGGTGAACTCGCTCGCAATGGTCTTGCAGGCACGAGGCTTCGCTTTGCGGTAGTAGGCGAGTTCGGCGCTCACATCCTGTGCGGGCAATATGCCGGCGGTGGGATGCTCCTTCTCGGGGAACTGGGTCAACTCAATGCCCAACTCGTCCCATGCCTGTATCGCCTTGTGGACGCAGGTGCCGTAATACCCGGCTTTCGGGATCTGCACCTTTTTCACATAATCGCTTGCGTCGGGATAGACACCGAGCAGCAGCACGGAGTGGATTAACCCCGTGATGCCAGAAAGCTCGGTCTCCCCACGGAGGTAGCGGTGAGTCTCCTCGTTGAACACTACCTCCGACTGCGTTAAGTCAGCTCTTGTTATCATGTCGTAGAACTTATTGGGGTTTCGGGAACTGCTGTGCCATCTCTTGGAGGGCGTTCATGAACGCTGAACCTTGTTCGGTGGGTACGACCTTGCTCCAAGTGCGCCAGCACGCCTCCAGTTCCTCACGGCTCTTAACGGCCTTGATTTCGGCGACGGCTTGGTCAATCTTGGCTTGCAGTTCGTTCTTGGCTTGTGCAGCCTCCTCCTCGGGAAGGTCTTCGCCGGCGTAGATGTATAGACCTAATCCGAACATTGCGATGTTCTTGGCGAGGCAGCGCATAATCGCTTTGTTGATGTCGAACATGGTCGCAGCGTCAACAAACTTGTCGCCGTACTTGGTCTTGTAGGAGTAAGGCACGGCCTTCATTGCTTTGTTAGTGGAGTTCATGACGGGCAGCCACATGGTGATGGTCTCGCCGCCGATGGTGACCGAAGTCTCGACCATGATGCCGAGTTGATCATCATTGAGGTACGGCTTGTCGCCCCAATGACGCACCTCGTAACTTGCATCGGGAAAATGCTGCTTGACTTGGCCCCATGCCCATACCCATGAGAGATAGGTGAGGAACTTTTCACTGCCGTCGGGGTTCTTCTCGCCGGTCTTCTTCTTTTCAACGTGCTCATTCACGTTGATTGAGTTGAGTATCTCGAAGACACTCTTCTTTACTTTGGTTTCTGCCATAGTAGATGATATTAAAATGTTTGACTTATAGTTATTTGTAATTTTGAATTACACTGTAAAGGTAGCGTTTTTTGACAATAGACGCAAACAGATTGAACTCTATTTTTCGTCAACCAACGCTATTTAACGTAGTTGTCAAGGTTTGTCAAATCAATGGTAAAAAGAGTGCCGCTGCCGTCACGGAAACGGCACTCACAACTAATTAACCTTTCTAATACCATTAACAATAAACCTTAAAAACTAATACCATGAAGTAGATTGCGGCTCACCCCAGCGCGAACCGGGCAGGGACGTGAAAGTTTGCGGTCAGAGGCGGAACGCTTCTCAGCGGCAAGCCCCTTGTGATAGATAAAAAAACCAGTCCCCGGCTCTCATGAGCGAGAGCCATACATTCAGTTCTTCTCGTCCTCCTTGCGCCACTCCTCAAGCGTGTTCCAAATGATGTTCACGATCCACAGGGCACCGGCACACCAAATGAACCAAAGGAAATAGGTTGAGAGGGGTGCGTCATCGGTCGGCGTGAAGAACACCGATAAAAATAAGACGCTTGCCAAGATTGAAAGAAATGTTTTCATTGCTTTGATGAATTAAATGTTTGACTTGTGTGACTACCTTGCAGGCTTGCAATGCTGCAAGACCTGGGAGAGGTTGAACCTCCATTTTCCGTTCTGCGCATTCACCTTGCCGGCACATTCGATTGCACCTGACTGGTGAAGGCGCTCTAAAGTACGTTCACCGCCCACGATGCGGGCGGCCTTCGTTTTGCCTATGGTCATCGTCGAGGTCACTGCGAGAATGTTCCCGAGCAGCCTGTTCTCGATTGCCTGACGTTCCATCACGCAATTCTCTTTACGATGACCGTTCCTTCTTCTTTGTCGGTGAGAGTTGTCCACCGACAGCCTGCTTGACGCTCGGGCATAAGGTGGTTGTAGAGTGCCACCCTAATGTAAGGCGTCTTCTCGATAGGGAACTGCACTTCGTCCCCGATGTTCATCTCACGGATAGTTCCGACGATGTTGTCATGTGCTATTGTTGTTGCCATTTATAAAATTGTGTTGATTAAGTTACAGCGGAGGCGGCAGGACTCGAACCTGCGCGGCGATGTTAGTCGCCCTGGCGCGTTAGCAGTGCGCTCCCTTAACCAACTTGGGTACACCTCCATGTGTGGGCATTTTGTGTCAATGGGGCCCACGGACCATTTCTAAAAGCCATTACGCATTGCTGCGCATTTGACAGATGGCGGACACATAAAATTATATGAGCAGTCTAAGCGGTTTGCGTCCTTTCCCGCCCACGCCTCCGTGGGGTCTTTATGCGGTACTCATCCGGTCGCATAGACATTTATCATTTCGTTAATCACTCGTGAGGTCTTGTCTGCAGCCTCATTTTCTGCACCCGGCTTGGCAGGCCGGGAATTTCGCTCGCATGATTTGTCGCTGGCGCGGATGTCACTCTTATTGCCTTACTGCTCCCCTTTGCTCTGCATCACTGCGGCGGAAGGCTCTCGGCATGGCGTTACTCTCATGCTCACTCATCGCTTGACTTGCCGGCGTGCTGCCGGTAGTATCAGCGGAAAATCAGTACGTCAAGGAACTCTGCTGCTACCCTTGCGGGTCTTGCTTTGGTCCGCCGGTTGGATTTGCACCAACGGCCTCCGTGGGGCATCACGGCGCTCTCCTCACTGAGCTACGGCGGAAAGGTGTGTGGCTTAAATGCCCGCAATCTTCTTGATGAAGTCGCGTCCGGTCATGTAGTCGCTGGTATCGACAACCTCAATGGCTGCGCAGACGGTCTTCAACTTGTCCTCGGTCTCTCTCCAGTAGCGCGAGACGCGGTCGTATGACTCCTGCGTCTCTGTCAGTTTCTTCTCGACGGCCATAACCTGTCCCATCAGCTTCTCACGCTCGTTGATGAGGATGGCGTTGCTCTCTTGCAGGTCGTTCAACTCCTTTGCGGAGATTTCGACCATGTTCTCGTTCTCGGTGGCGGTCTTGTCGATGACTTTTGCCTCGTTGTTGTTCTCGTTAGCCATAGTTGTAAATCTTTTTAAGTTTTTGATTGAAAATAGTTTGCGGTATCAAAATTTTGTTGTAATTTTGCGTTGTGATAGATAGATAGTGCAAAGGTAATTGAAATTTCAATATGATTTATCAAAATCTCAATTAAATTTATTGGAATTAAGATTATTTAATCATTATCGTTAAATAATGTTTACAGAAAAGTTTGCGGACATGATAGGAAGAATTAAAGATTTCATTGCCTTCAATGGCATGACGGATGCTGCTTTTGCAAAAAGAATTGGCATAAAGCAACCTACACTTTGGAGCCAGTTACGAAGCGTAAATGGCCCAAGTGCAGTTACACTTGAGAATATTGCACGCGAGTTTCCCAACCTGAATTGCAACTGGCTACTTCGTGGTGATGGCGATATGCTCATCGACGAAACAGCCCAAGACAAGCGCATAGACAGCCTTGTGGACGTGGTTGCCATGCAGCAAGAGATTATCAAGAACCTCCAAGAGAAAATCAAACAACTCCAAAATCAGTAGCCCAATGGACTTAAAAGTATTATTAAGTCCATTATTCCATGTGGACTTTGACGATTTGCTACAAGAAACCGGACTTGTGGTATTAGACGAGATTGAGTTTGGCTCTTTCGCTTTAGCGACCGTTATCAAAAGTGAAGACAACACCACTATCAGATTTATTTCGCAAGTGCCAGTAATCACAAAGGAACTTGATGACTTCATAGCATTTTGCACCGCTATTCTCGGACCAGACATTGCGGGAAGAGGTATTATAACTCATTCAGATCATCTTATGGTTGATGCCAAATGCTTCTCCCGCATTTGGAAAGGGTTGCTTATCAAGAGCCATCACAATGAAAACTTAGAAGAAGATGAACTCATTATAGATATAAAAATAAACCGTTAGTGAAATGAACAAGGTATTAGCATTTATCATGGTGCTGCTGCCCATGCTGGCATGCGCACAGGTAGTTGGCACGTTCTCCAACCAGCACGCAAAACGGAACGACCTCACAGTACAACTCCTCAAAAAGGACAACAAACCGTCTTATGTCCGCTTCGATGCTCAGACCAAAAGAGGCTACGGCGAAGTGTGGGTCAAGTACAAAGACCTCGCCAAGTTCCGGCAGGCTCTCATCGACGCACGCGACAAGTATGTGGAGTGGTCACAGGTAGCAGACGCGAACAATGTCAAGAACTTTCGTAAGGACATTCCCGTCAAGTTCCCGAAGCCAATATACTGGTGGGAGATTGCCGGTGACCGCTTCTACGATGACTACACAGGCTGGAAAATGACTTTCTCTGCCACCGAGAACAAACGCTTCGCGTTCATGCTCGCCGAAACGAAGCACATGAAGAACCGATACATCACCGAGAACTACGAGATCGTGTTCTCATGCGTGGAGGACTTCAACTCGCTTATCGACCTGCTCGACCCTGCAAAGGTTGACGCGGTTGTCGGTGACCCGGTGGACGAGTCGCTGTTCAAGTAAAAAAATTGCCGAATTATTGTCGGGGAAGTTTTCGCAATCACCTCGCCTCGGCAATATTCGGCACGCTACCAGCAAGTTACACGGCTACCCCTTGCACATTACGCAAAATTGCACTAATTTTGCAGTAAAATTTAATACAACTGACGATAATGACTGACCGAAA
>CAMKGM010000062.1 GCA_946412245.1 uncultured Bacteroidales bacterium | reverse complement strand
CTGAACAACTTCGTGACCACCCCCTATGTGGAGAAATCGCTCCAAAAAGATGGTGAAATTGACTATATCCTGCAGCGCACCTCGCTCATGACCGGCAAGAACCGCTACGACCAGAGCAACTGGGTGAAACTCACCCTCTCGACCCAGTACCCCGGTATTGATAAAATGGATGCTGATGAACAGAAAGCTTTGCTCCACAGCTATGAAGGCTTTGTGTTGCCCGCCGAGAGCGTCCGTGGCCAGTTGGTCAACAACTACAACCCCGAGATGCGTCTCGCTCTGCAGGCTCTGCCCGGGAGCAGTACGGTGAACAATTATTATCTAGATCCTAACGTGTTTGTTACCGCCAACTTCATCGGCACGCAGGACTGCACCGAGGCTGTTAATGAATACGGTCATGAGGAACGCAACACCTACTTTATGGTGACCCCCAAGCCTCAGGAATATGCTAAGATTACTTGGGCCGTCTATGCCGGCGACAATAAGTTCTATATTCCCAAACGCGGCTCTTACGCCTTCGTTGATGGCAAGTATGAGTGGATGAACGAGGGTGACCTCAACGGCTACTTCCCCGTAAAGTGGGATTTGCAGTCTAACCCCGGTTTGGTAGCGAACCAAGCTTATAGCTTCCGCGCCATCATTCGCCTTGCCGATCAGGAACAGGCCGCATCGACCGGTGGAACCACTACGCTTCGCGCAGCACAAGAGTCAGTGCCTTACAAGCCCTATAGCGGCACGGTGAAGTATGTGGTGTCGCCCATTGACCTGAAAGCTAACAGCATCATCACAGCTGTGACCGATATCAATGCGACAGCCAAGACGGTACGCCAAGTGCGCTACTACAACCTGGCCGGCATTGAGAGCAGTGAGCCCTTCGACGGCATCAATGTGGTGGTGACTACCTACACCGATGGTTCAAAATCAACCGCTAAGATATTGAAATAAGACAATTTAACCCAAGTCGACCTGATGGCCGATTTGGGCTCGACAAAATAACGGTTTTACCGTTTGTTACATTCTTTCAACGAGACCGGATTTGCGCCTTGAGAGCAAATCTGGTCTCATTTTAGCCCCATTCCCTTCTTAATGACCGAATTGGGTCAAAATGCAAACGATTGCGCAATTCTATATATAATTATTTTATAATATTTATTTATTATTTTCAAGTAAAATATTAAATTTGGGCTAAAATATAAACCGGACCAAAATTTATTATTTATAGTTATTCATGAAGAAGTATTTTACTCTTATTATCTTGGCGTTTTTGCCCTTTGTGAGTTGGTCGGCAGGTTGGCCCACCAACTATGGTGGTGTGATGCTCCAGGGATTTTACTGGGATAGCTACAACGACACCGGTTGGCAACTGTTTATGGACAATATCGACGAACTCAGTGATGCGTTCGACTTGATATGGATTCCCAACTCGGGCAAGGTAGATGCCGACGCCTCCACGCAGGCCATGGGCTACACACCGCTCTACTGGTTTAACCACAACACTTGCTTCGGCTCGGAGAACGAGCTGCGGCAAATGATTCAGATGTTCCGCGAGCGTGGCACAGGCTTTATCATGGATGCCGTGCTCAATCACAAGAACGGTGAGACCGACTGGGTCGATTTCGTCAACGAGCGCGTCAAGGGACGCAGCACCGGCAAGACCTACAAGGTGATGTGGGATAACGAGCGTCACACGCAAATTTGCAGCACCGACGAGTGCGTCGCCGCCGGCTATCCCGTGAACGGCGCCGAGGACACCGGTGAGAACTTCGACGGCTGCCGCGACTTGGACCACACCAACGCCACCACGCAGCTCAACGTCAAGACCTATCTCGACTTCCTGCTCCACGAACTGGGTTATGCAGGCTTCCGCTTCGACGAGACTAAGGGCTACGCGCCCGGCTACACCGCCATGTATGACTACGCTACCAAGCCCATGTTTGCCGTGGGTGAGTACTGGGACGGCAATGCCGACGTGCTCCGCTGGTGGCTGGAGTCAACCAAGTATTATGACCAAATTCAGAGCGGTACGTTCGACTACTGCCTCAAGTATCGCATCAACGAGGCTTTCAATAACGGCACCTGGAGCGCACTCAACGACAAGGGGCTCGCCGCCGATGCCAATTACAGCCGCTGGGCCATCACCTTCCTCGACAACCACGACACCGGCCGTGACGGTTATCAGAAGGTTAGCAAGAACGTTGCCGCCGCCAATGCGCTCATCCTTGCACTGCCCGGCACTCCCTGCATCTTCCTGCCGCACTGGAAGGAGTACAAGACCCAAATCAAGAACTGCATCCTGGGCCGACGCGCTGCCGGCGTGCATAACATGAGCACCATCACCAAGCAAGAAGAGAGCAACGGTGGCTACATCCTTGAGGTGGAGGGCACCAAGGGCAAGGTCTATCTGCAACTGGGCGGCGCCACTGCCAATGGCACCCCCACGGGCTATCAGCTCGTATCTACCGGTTCGAACTACAAGTTCTATGTCACTAGCGGACTTGACTGGCAGCACGCACCCAAGAACGGTATCATTCCAGGCAATCCCGTGGCTACCGAGTTCCCGGGTACCGACAAGGTCACCGTCTTTGTCAAGGCTCCCGACCCCAATAGCACCCGTCTCTACGCTTGGGACACCAACGAGCAATACATTGACCGCCCCTGGCCCGGCACCGTCATCAACGAGCTGCCTTTCACCTATGTGGGTGGTGCCAAGTGGTACTACAAGACCTTTGACCAGAACAAGGTGAACGTGATTGTCAACAACAGTTACTCCGGCCCCACTTGCCAAACTGTCGACATCAAGAATCTCACAAGCAACACCTTCATTGACTATCCCTGGACCGACGGCGACTGCAGTACTTATCAGATTGTCACTAACAAGTATGCCCCCTATGTCAACTACGAGATTCCCGCAGTGGCCACGCCGCAGCCCGGCAAGGTCTACTGCTATCTCGAGACCAACGATATCACCACCCCCTACATCTACACCTGGGACTGCATGGACAACCGCTATGCCGGTGCTTGGAACGGCACCAAGATGACGCAGGTGGGCACTGCCCCTAACGGCAAGAAGATTTACCGCTGGGTGGGCGATGACTACGATGTGGACAGCATTCCGCAATTTGTAATCTTTAACGACGGTAAGAACAACGGCAAGCAGACCGCCGACTTGGACTTCGTCAACGGCGGCTACTACACCCTCGATGGCATGATTGCCACCGTGCCCGGACACGAAGACCCTGTGGAGATAGACAAAGTCTATGTCATGGGCGAGGTCGACGGCGTGGGCGGCTGGTATGCCAACCGCGGCTTGACAATGAACACGACCGACGGTGTGACCTATACCGCCAGCGTGGTCACGCGTGGCCAGAATGCGGGCTATAGCTACTTCAGCTTCTCGAAGCAACTCGCCGAGACTGCCACCGACTGGGAGTCCATCGCACGCTACCGTTTCGGAGCTCGCACCGATGAGACCAACCTTCATGTCACCGACGACCTGCTGGGCACTGAACTCCCGCTCGATGACGATGGAACCTCCAAGGCCTTCCAGATTGGGGCAGGCGAGTGGAAACTCTCTCTCAACTTGCAGGAGCGCACCCTCGTGGTGACCCGTGACAATGGTATGTTGGGTGATGTGAACGGCGACGGCGCGGTCAATGTGAGCGATGTCACTACACTCATCAACATGATTCTGGGCACCATACCCATGAATCAGTCGGTTGCCGACGTTAACAGCGACGGTGCGGTCAACGTGAGCGACGTCACAGCACTCATCAACATCATTCTGGGTGTTACAGCATGATGATGAACTTGACTTTTTAACATAAACATCTAAATAATTACAACTATGAAAAAATTTTTCTTATCACTCGCAACAGCGGCTCTGCTGCCACTCATGAGCAATGCGGCAGTGGGCTGGCCCGCAAACTATGGCGGCGTGATGCTGCAAGGTTTCTCCTGGGATGCCTATGTCGACGCTCAGTGGGCTAACCTTGAGTCACAGGCCGATGAACTGTCGAGCTATTTCGACCTCATCTGGGTGCCGCAGTCAGGTAACTGTAATTCTTCCTGGAATGTGATGGGTTATATGCCCGTCTACTGGTTTGACCACAACAGCAGTTTCGGTACCGAGCGACAGCTGCGCTCCATGATCAATACCTTCAAGGCCAAGGGAACCGGTATCATTGAAGACGTGGTGATTAATCACCGCAGTGGTCTGGGAGTGGACGGCTCATGGGTCGATTTCCCCGCTGAGACTTACAATGGCACGACTTATCAACTCAAATCTACCGATGTGTGTGCCAACGATGACAACGGCAAGACCAAGACTTGGGCTACCCAGCATGGTGTTACCCTGAGTTCCAACAACGACACCGGTGAAGACTGGGATGGTTGCCGCGACCTTGACCACAAGAGCACAAATGTGCGGACCAATGTCAAAGCTTACCTTAAATACTTGCTCAATGACCTGGGCTATGTGGGATTCCGCTACGACATGGTGCGTGGCTATTCGGCAAGTTACACGGGTGAGTATAACAACGATGCCAACCCCACCTACTCGGTGGGCGAACTCTGGGACGGCAATGTCACCAATCTGCAGAACTGGCTCAACGGAACCAAGGTGAACGGCGTGATCCAGAGTGGTTGCTTCGACTTCGCTTTCCGTTACACGGTGCGCGACGCCATCAATCAGAACAACTGGACCAAGCTGGCTAACACCAGCCTGGCACGCAGCAACGTCTATCGTCAGTATGCCGTGACCTTCGTGGAGAACCATGATATGCAGGATCGCGGCAATGTGACAAACTACACACCCGACCCCATTTTGAAAGACACACTGGCTGCCAATGCATTCCTGCTGGCAATGCCCGGAACCCCCTGCGTATTCATGACACACTGGAAAGCCTGCAAGAAGGAAATCAAGTCGATGATTGACGCTCGCAAGGCGGTGGGTATCACCAACACGAGCAACACGGCTCCTTTCCGCAGCACTACCAACTACTATGCCGCCAATACCACCGGTACCAACGGTAAACTGCTCGCTGTGGTAGGTAATACCTCGTTGCTGTCAAATCCCGGCACCACTTGGGTTGAGGTGTTGAGTGGCTATCACTATCGCTACTTCATGTCGAAGGATGTGGAGACCGCTTGGGCCGATGTGGCCAGCGGCACCTACGAGAAAGCCTTCCCCGTGAAACTCGTGGCTGTCTCTAATCAGGCTACTCAGTTGGTTTACACGCTCGATGGCTCAACGCCTAAGGCCAGCAGCACTAAGGTGAATAGCGGCACGACCATCAATATTACGCAAGATTGCACCCTCACCGTGGGTCTGCTCAACGGCAGCAACGTGACCGGCATTGTGAAGCGCACTTATGTCATCAAGCCTTTCGTGCCTCACACCGCTACTGTCTATCTCAAAGATCCCAAATGGACCAATGTCTACTTCTATTCTTGGGATAAGAACAACCAGCAGTTGCTCGGCAACTGGCCCGGCACCAAGCAGACGCAATACAAGTACATCAACGGTGACAAGTTCTACTATCACACCTTCGATATCACTTCGAGCGACTACTACTTCAACATCATCTTCGACCAAGGCGACCAGAGTGTTGACTCGAGCTTAAAGCAGACGGTTGACATCGGTCCTGTGACACAAGATGTGTACTATGAGATTGCCGATATGGTCAATGGCAAGTTTACTGTCAACGACGTTACTTCACAGTATCAGGGCGGCACTGAAACTCGTCCTGGCGACGTGAATGGCGACGGTGCCGTGAACGTGAGCGACGTTACTACGCTGGTCAATATGATTCTGGGTGTGGTAACCATGGACAAGGATGCCGGCGATGTGGATGGCAACGGTACGGTGAACGTGAGCGACGTGACCGCACTGGTGAACATAATTCTGAGCTAAACACACTCCTATCATAATTCCGCGATGCGAATGAAACCAAGATTCAAAAACTTGACTGAAAGGAAATGTACCGCAATGCGCTTTCACGCGCATTGCGGTTTCATTCTGAAACGCTCCATGGCGCTGCTGCTGGCGCTCGTCATTGCATTGCCTTCGTTTGCTGAGAAAGGCGATGTGAACAGCGACGGGTCAGTGAACGTGAGCGACGTGACCGCGCTGATCAACTCTATTCTCGGCGTGCAATCCATTGACCAGTCACTGGCCGATGTGAACGGCGACGGCGCAGTCAATGTGAGCGATGTGACTTACCTTATTAATCTGATACTGGGTGTTATAGTTGATGATGACCCGAATTTGAAACTGGTGGGCGGCGATGTGTCTATGCTCACCAAGTATGAACAGAAAGGCTCCATCTACTATGACAAGAACGGCACTCGCATCAACGATGTGCTGGCATTCTACAAGCAGCAAGGCTTGAACGCCCTGCGTGTGCGCCTGTTTGTTAAGCCCGCTAACGCTACGGCAGCACAGGTGGGTGAGGGCGTTGTTCAGGATTTGCCCTATGTTACCGCTCTGGGCAAGCGCATCAAGGATGCCGGCTTTAAGTTTGTACTCGATTTGCACTACAGCGACTCATGGGCCGATCCTGGCAAGCAAACCTTGCCCGCCGATTGGACCGGACTCACTGTGGATCAGTTGGAACAAAAAGTAGAGGACTACACCCGTGAGGTGTTGCTGACTCTCGTGAGTGCCGGTGCGCGACCCGACCTCGTGCAGGTGGGCAACGAGATCACCTATGGCATGCTGTGGCCCACGGGGCACTGCTGGCCCTCGGGTGCCGACTACGACGGAGGCGGCTCTTGGACCAACTTCGCCCGCTACTTCAATGCCGGCAGCCGTGCCGTGCGTGAGGTGTGCCCAAATGCCAGAGTCATTGCCCATGTGGAGATGAGTCGCTACACCAATGCTACCTCATTCTTTGCCCAGGCCGTGGCACATGAGCTTGACTTCGATGTGATGGGACTGAGCTATTATCCCTCCTATCATGCATCCACCGGTACAATCTTCGGCGCCCTCACAACCGTGTTGTCCACGCTCTCCAATGCCTATCCCGATGTGCCCATCATGATTATGGAAACGGGCTACGGATATGCCTGGAATCTGCCTGACACCAAGTATAACTTTACCACCGACTATCCTTACTCCGAAGCTGGACAGGCCAAGTATGCCAAGGATTTGGTGACCGTTCTCAACACGCGACCCAATGTCAAGGGACTCTTCTGGTGGTGGCCCGAGGCCAACGAGTATGGCAATAGTTCTTATCAAGTTACTACCAATTGGTGGAATGGCAGCCTCGTTGACAACCGCAACGGTCGCATGCAGCAGGCACTCTACGAACTGCCCAACTTCAAGTAAGGCTCTTTCAAGCGAATTGCCTAACTTCAAGTAAGGCCGGGCACTAAAGGCAATTTTAGACACTTAGACTAATCATACTACCATTACTGTCATCCCTCCTTGATGCGTGAGAGCAAAAAGGAGGGATTGTTGTCAGCATTCGTTAATTAATGTTAAATGCGTAATTTTTACACATGAAATTTTGTCATTTCAAAAATTGGCATTACTTTTGTAGTGTATTTTTTACGCAAGAGTAGCCAAAATCTTTCTTGTAAAAAAAAACCATTTACTAACTTTTTAATTCATAAAACAATGGAAGAACAGAAACAAAACCGGGAAGAGCAGAACATGCAAGGACAGGATGCACAGCAGGAGAATCTGGGCAAGAAAGCGAGAATCTACAATCTGATTATTGTGGATGAGAGTGGTTCAATGTCCTCTCTGGCACATGCTACAGTGGGTGGTGTGAACGAAACCATCAACAGCATTCGCAGCGCGCAAAAGCAGTTTGCCGACACGCAGGAGCACTACCTGACACTGGTCACCTTCGACAGTCATGGCGAGAAGGAGCCGGTGCGCACGCTCATTGACTGCAAACCTATTGCCGAGGTCGGGAATTTTGAGAAATATAGCCCGTGGGGCTGCACTCCGCTCTATGATGCCATGGGGCAGTCAATTTCAGCCTTATATAATCGCATCAAGGACGACGACGATGCTTCGGCAGTGGTTACGGTGCTCAGCGACGGTCTCGAGAATGACTCGCACGAGTGGAATGCTACGGGCCTGAAGGAACTCATCGAGAAACTGAAAAATGAGGGATGGTCATTCTCCTATATGGGTAGTATGCACGATGTGAAGGGCGTGACTGTGGAACTCTCGATTGACAACTTCATCGAGTTCAGCCATGACGATCTGGGCGCTGGCAGTTCTTGGGCACGCGATAGTTCGGCCAAGATGAGATACTACAGGAAAATGAGCGAGGAGTATAGGAAAGGTCGCAGTCGCTCTAAGGAAGAATGGTTGGATAAGAAGCGTGCAATGGCCAGTGACTATTACATGGCTAGGGTCTCGCCTGACAGAATTGACTCGCTGCAACCCGACGAAATCTTTGTATTCGGGTCAAATGTCAACGGCTTCCATGGCGGCGGCGCTGCTGCGGCAGCAATGCAACGGTTTGGCGCCGTGTGGGGACAGGGCGAGGGTCTGCAAGGTCAGAGCTATGCCATCCCCACTATGGAGGGATATGAGTCAATGAAGGCCGCCGTGCAACGCTTCACGCAGTTTGCCGCTGAGCACCCCGAGATGCGTTTTCTGGTGACCCGCATTGGCTGCGGCATCGCCGGCTACAGGGTGAGCCAAGTGGCTCCGCTGTTCAGGGATTGCATCAAGCTCGAGAACGTGGCTTTGCCCGCCGACTTCTGGCAGGAGCTGGGTCTGACCATGAGCTTCTGACCATCAGGTGATTCTCACGCGAATCACCTTGAGGAAAAATGAACCCAATAACCGATTTGGGATAGTGGATAAATGAAAGGGAGGAAATCCCCGTCAAGCGAGTGCCTGGCGGGGATTTTCCAATTGGTTATGATAGGGAGTGTAAGAGTTTTAGCGTAAGAACTTTAGAATGTGAGCACGAGCGTCTGTCGGCCGGGCACGGCGAGGTTGTTCGACAGGCTGATGTGATAGCCCGTTGCCACATCGGTCGTTGTGGTCGTGTTCTCGCCAATCACCTCCAAGTAATGCTTGCGGACAAACAGTTGTGTCTCGTCAGTGCCGTTCACAATCACCAGCAAGGTCTTGCCGCCATACTGACGTGCTACCACATAGAAACCGTTGTATGGAATGAATTGAATCATCTTCCCTTTGGTAATCAGGTCTTTACCTTCGCCTTGCCGCCAGTGCAGCAGGTTGCGTAGCCAGTTGTACATCTCGTTCTGTTTCTCGCTACGACCCTCGGCGGTGAAGCAGTTCTGCTTGTCACCGGGAAAACCGCCCGGGAAATCCTTGCGCACATTGCCGTCGGTTACCGTCTTGGTGCCGTTCATGAGTATCTCAGTGCCGTAGTACAGTTGCGGAATGCGGTTAATGGTCAGCAGTAGCGCCAGCGCCTGTTTCAGCTTGTCGGCATCCTCGCCGTCTTTCAAGAATCGGTCGGTGTCATGATTCTCAATGAATGCCATCACATGGCTCGGGTCGGGGTAGAGGTAGTCAAACACCAGGTTGTTATACACGCGGTTAAAGCCTCGCCACTGGTTGTCGGTCTGCTCTACGCTGGCCGAGTCAATGGCGGCGCGGAAGGCGAAGTCCATCACCGTCTTCAAGTGGCTATCGGTCTTGGCTACCTTGCTGCCGCTCTGCCATGCTGCAGTGTAGGCCGGTTGCTCAAACCAAGTCTCGCCCACCACATTGAAGTTGGGGTACTCGTTATTGATAATCTTCATCCACCGGGCCATAGGCTCAGCGTAGGCGTATGGGTAGGTGTCCATCCTGATGCCGTCAATGCCCACCGTCTCAATCCACCAAATGCTGTTCTGAATCAAGTAGTTCATCACATGTGTGTTGTTTTGATTCAGGTCGGGCATGGTCGATACGAACCAGCCTTGAACGGTCTCTTTCAGGTCAATCTTGCTGGCGTAGGGGTCAAGCACGGGTGCCAGTTTGTAACTCGTTTGCTGGAAGTTGGTGTTGCGTGGGTCGCTTGAGCCTTTCGATTGCTTCAGCCACTCGCTCAGGTTGAACCAGTCGCGCGTGGGCATATCGGCTACCCACGGATGTTCAAAACCGCAGTGGTTGAAAATCATGTCCATCACCACTTTCAGACCCTTTTGGTGAGCCTCGCGCACCAGCCGCTGATATTCCTCGTTAGTACCGAATCGCGGGTCCACACGATAGTAGTTGGTGGTGGCATAGCCGTGATAGGTGTCGTTCCACGGGCTCACGGGCGAGTCGTTCTCCAGCACCGGTGTGAACCACAGCGCCGTCACACCCAAGTCGTTGAAGTAGTCCAAATGTTGCCTGATGCCCTCCAAGTCGCCGCCATGGCGGTAGCTGGGGTGCTCACGGTCACACGTCTGGCTACGCATCCCTTTCACCTTGTCGTTAGCAGGGTTGCCGTTGGCAAAGCGGTCGGGCATGAGCATATACAGCACATCGGCATTCGAGAATCCCTGTTTGCCCTCGTCGTTACGAGCTTTGAACTCAAAAGGCACGGTCTTTTTCTTCTTCTCGAGCTGAAAGTTGAGGTTCATGGTACCGGGTTTCACCCCGTTCACACTCATGCAGATGATCAGGTAGTTGGGGCTGTCAAGCCGAGCGATGCTGTCGATGGTCACCCCCGGATAGTCGGTGCTCACCGTGGCAGCGCCAATGCCCTCACCGTAGACCATGATTTCGAGCGAGTTGTATTTGAGGCCCGCAAACCAGTTCTCGGGCTCAACCCGGTCGATATTCAGTTTGGCAGCCTGCGCGGCAAAAGCCACAAGAAGCATAGCGGCTAAAAAAACTCTTTTCATTGTTGTTGATCGTTTAGCGTTGAAATAATGTTTACTGTTTAGTCGTGCATGATGAGGGCGGTTTGGCTGGGGATTCTGATTTGAGAATCTTCCACGATATCCAAACCTTTCTCGTTAACATATCCACAATTGGCTACCACAGTGTAGCGACCTTGCGGCACATCAATTACGGCCTCTTTGCGACTACCATTGAGCACCACATAGATGTTGTTCCACTCATCGCCGCCGGCGTGGTCCTTCAAGCGGAATGCCACCACATTCTCCTGCGTGGGCAAGAACTCAAGATGCTTGCGTACCAGGTCGGCACTGCCCATGTGGAAAGCGGGATGATGCTTGCGCAACCCTATGAGTCCGCTGTAGTAGTTAAACACCTGCGGATATTTGAAGCGGTTGTTCCAGTTGAGCTGGTTGATGCTGTCGGGCGACTCAAAGCTGTTGTGCACCCCTTTCTTGTTGCGTAGCAGTTCCTCTCCGCTCAGCAGGAAGGGTACACCTTGCGAGGTGAGTACGGCCGTCTGGCCCAGCAGGTCCAAGCGAATGAGTTCGCTCTCGCTAATGCCCGGAATGCTGGCCTTCAGCCTGTCCACCAGGCACATATCGTCGTGGCAACTCACATAGGCAATCATTTGTGTAGGTTCGTTGGCCCACGCCACGTCGGTGTAGTTCACTTTCTTCAGGTCAATCTGTGGATGGCTGATGGCACCCACGATGCCATATTTCACGCTCTCCTCGTTGCCGGCTACGGCACCCAGGAAGGCGGTCTTGTCGTCACCGTCCCACGGACCGCGCAGACCGTCGCGCATTTCGTCGCTAAAGGCCGCGATGCCGGGCATTTGGCTAATGTGGGCCTTCATGCCCAGTTTCTCGTGAGGATAAGCGCAACCTCCGGCACTCCACCCTTCGCCATAGATGAAGATGTCGGCGGGCACTGCCTTGCGAATGGCATTCATCGTCTCAATGTCATGCACACCCATCAGGTCAAAGCGGAATCCGTCGATGTGATACTCGTTGACCCAATACTTCACGCTTTCAACCATGAACTGGCGCATGAGCGGTTGCTCACTGGCGGTCTCGTTGCCGCAGCCCGAGCCGTTGCTGTAACTGCCGTCGGCGTTCTTGCGGTAGAAGTAGTCGGGCATAGTTCGCTGGAAGTTGCTACCATCGATGTTGAAGGTGTGGTTATACACCACATCCAGTATCACCTTGATGCCGGCACGATGCAGTGCTTGCACCATCTGCTTGAACTCGTTGATGCGCGTAGCGGGGTCGTAGGGGTTGGTCGAGTAGCCGCCTTCGGGTACATTGTAGTTCACAGGGTCGTAACCCCAGTTGTATTGTGCCGTGTTGAGGCGAGTCTCGTCGACCGAGGCATAGTCGAACGACGGCAGGATGTGCACCGCGTTCACGCCCAGTTCCTTCAAGTGGTTGATGGCCCAGTCTTCGGTCAGCGCCAAGAACTTGCCGGGATAGTTGCTGCTCACGCGCTTGATGTGCAGTTGCGGGTCGAGGTTGATGTTGCGCGCTGCCGAGAAGTCGCGGTGGTGCAACTCGTAGAGAATAAGATCTTTTGCGGCGATATTGGGTCGCTTGTCGGTGCTCCAACCTGCCGGGTTGGTACTCTTCATGTCGATGATGGCGCCGCGCTTGCCGTTCACGCCCACAGCCTTGGCCCAGATGCCCGGAGTCTCGCCGTAGGTCTTCCCGTTCACTTTCACCTCAAAAGTGTAGAACTTGCCCTTCAGGTCACCTTTCACGGTTGCCTGCCACGAGGTCTTGCCCTTCGCAGCGGTCATCTTCACGGTCTTGGCCGGTTTGCCACCCTGTCCTTCGTTGTAGATGCGCAGTGTCACTGCCTGGGTAGCGGGGAGTGTGGTGAGCCTGAATGTGGTGGCCTGCGGGGTGTAGGTCATCTCGTTGCCCGTTTGGGCGCCGGCCGTTAATGTCCCCAAGGTCATCATTATCATCGCGATTAAATGGATTATCTTTTTCATTGTTTTTTTTATTTAGCCATGATTGAAACAACAAAGCCGCCGCCGGGTGCCTCGGTCATCTTCAGCGTGTCGCCTTTCTTCACCGTCTTGCGGGTGATGACATAGGCCTTGGGATTGGTCTGATAGTGTGCATTCTTGGCATCGGCATAGATGGTGGCCTCGTATTTGCGGCCGGCATCCAGGAAGTCAAGTTTCACATCCACTTTGTGGCCCTGCTCGTCGCACTTGCCGCCCACAAACCAGTTGTCGCTACCCTTGGCCTTGCGTGCCACGGTGATGTAGTCACCCGGTTCAGCGTCGATGTAGCGCGAGTCGTCCCAGTCTATCGCCATGTCGCGAATGAACTGCATTGCGTCGTCAAACTTCTCGTAGTTCTCGGGCAAGTCGGCAGCCATTTGCAGTGGGCCGTGCATCACCAGGTAGATACCCAGTTGTCCGGCCAGCGTGCTGTGTACTTGGTGCTGATTCTCGCTCCAACTGCTCAAGTCGGTCTCGAAAATGCCGGGGGTGTAGTCCATCGGGCCGCCTTGCAGACGGGTGAACGGCAACACCACGGTGTGGTCGGGTTTCGTGCCGTGGAATGCCTCGTACTCCGTGCCGCGGGCACTCTCATTGCCCACCAAGTTGGGGTAGGTGCGGCACAGACCCGTGGGCCTTGTCGCTTCATGCGCATTCACCATGATGTGGTGCTTGGCAGCCTCTTTCACGGCGTGCAGGTAGTGCTTGTTCATGTACTGGCCGTAGTGATGCTCGCCGCGCGGAATGATGTCGCCCACATAGCCGGTCTTCACGGCATCGTAGCCATATCGGTCCATCAGTTTGTAAGCGTCTTCCATGTAGCGCTCGTAGTTGGTGACCGACGAGCTGGTCTCGTGGTGCATGAGCAGTTTCACGCCCTTGCTGTGCGCGTAGTCGTTGAGCATCTTGATGTCAAAGTCGGGGTAGGGGGTTTGGAAGTCAAACACGTCATACTTCCACATGCATGCCCAGTCTTCCCAACCGGTATTCCAACCCTCTACGAGCACCTCGCTCAGGTTGTTGCGCGCCGCAAAGTCTATGTAGCGCTTCACATCCTCGTTGTTGGCACCGTGACGGCCGTTGGGGCGTACTTTCGAGAAGTCGGTCTTGTAAATATCGACCGAGGGGAACTCGTCGGTGTAGTTCCACGACTTGCGACCCACAATCATCTCCCACCATATTCCGCAGTACTTGGTGGGGTGAATCCATGACACGTCGTCGAGGGCACAGGGCTCATTCAGGTTCAGAATGAGGCTTGACGACAGCATCTCGCGTGCATCGTCGCTCACCAGCACTGTGCGCCAGGGCGTTTCGCAGGGAGTCTGCATATAGCACTTGTTGCCCACTGCATCGGGGGTGAGCCACGAGGTGAACACCATGTTCTTGTCATCCAGGTTCAGATGCATGGTCGAGTAGTCGGTGCAGGCGGCTTCGTGCAGATTAATGTAGAGACCGTCGTCGGTCTTCATCTGCAACGAGGTCTGAACTCCAGTGGGCGAGAACACCGTCTGCGATGCGTTGTCCCACACCACGGCATCGGTCATCCGGTTCTCGGTATAGCCGCTGTTGGGGTCAATGCAGCGAGTAATGAGCCCCCTGATTTCAGAGAGCCGCGACTGCTGCATAGGATACTCCTGCGTGTCGTAGTCGCCCGCCTGCCACCACGCCATGTGGTCGCCGGTCATAGCAAACTCGGTGCACTCGTCCTTGATGATGAAGTAGTTCAAATCCTCCTGTTGCGGGAACTCATAGCGCAGTCCCATGCCGTCGTTGTACACCCTGAAGCGGATAATCATGGTGCGCTCGTGGTGCCGTGACTTGAGTCCCTCTACGGTCGGGTCCTCGGGCTTGATATATTCTACTTTGTCCTGCAGCAGTTCCACTGCCAGTTCGTTGTAGTGGTTGCGAATCTTTTTATACTGGCCCCACACGGGTTGCCACGTCTCGTCAAACGAGGTGCTCATCGCGTCGTGCAGCTTGAACTCGTCGAGCAAGTCGGTCTCTGCCATCTTGCGGCTCGCGTGCTTGTCCTTGGCGAGTTTAAACCCCATGTGGCTGGGTTTAATCACTTCCTTGCCCTTGTACGACAGCTCGTAGGTGGGCCTGCCGCCACGATCCAGATAGAACTTGAGCGTGACATTGCCGTTAGGCGAACTCACTTCTTGCACATTTTGTGCCAGAGCCCAAATACCCGTGAGGCACACGGCAACCAGCGTTATCAGTGTCTTTTTCATTTTCGTCCGCTTTGAGTGATGAATATCTTAACCTTGTTGTTAAAGTCCACGCTGTTCATCAGTTGCTCAATGGTCATGTGCATGCGGTAGCGCCAGTAGTGGCGTGGATTGGCCGGAATGTTGATGCGCTCGGCATTGGCATCATGCAGACGCAGGCTCTCGTCAATCGACAGCCAGTCTTGCAATGAAAGCAGGCACAGCATCGATGGGCAGTTCAGGTGGTTGCGCACGATGTCGCTGGCAAGCCAGTCGGGCAGCGGGTGTGGAGCGGGACCTTCGCGATGCAGCACCTCGTTGAAGTAGGCTTGCGTTGTGTCCCAGTCCTCGTCCCACCACTGACGCAGTGTGGGCATGTCGTGGGTCGAGATGGTGCTCACCGAGCGATAGGGGTTGGCATCAAGATTGCCAAACCGCAGTTTGTCGTCCTTGGGCATCGACTGAATTTCGAGGCTCAAGATGCGCAGTTCGTTCATCACCCAAGCCACGCAGTCGGGCACCATGCCCAAGTCCTCGGCGCACACCAGCATGCGGGTGGCCTGAACCAGTTTAGGCAGTTTCTTCATCGCCTCATGATACCAGAACTCGTTGTTGCGGCGATAGTAGTAGTCGTTATACAACCGGTTGAATGCGGCCTTGTCGCTGTCGTAGAGCGCTTCGTAGATGAAGTCGTGCTGAACGGCAATGCGCGGGTGGAACAAGTCGGGATTCTTGCGGTCGCGCACAAACAGCACATCGCTCACCAGGGCCATCAAGCCGTCGCGAATCCACTTGTCGTCGTCCGAGTCCTTGCCCTTGAAGGCTGCCTCAATCTTGCGTTGGGTGTTATATTCTTCTTTCAAGTGATAGATGTCGTCATGCGAGTGATCCAAATACTCGGCACGCACTTTGTCGGCCAAGCGGCCAAACACGCGGTTCACTACCCAGTGAGCGATGAACGGCTCGGTGAAGTAATCCTGGAACTGCAGCCCGTAGCCCGCAATCTCCTCGCGGCTCATGCCTTGCGAGGGCGAGAACTGACCCAGCAACCCGTGAACAGCCTCAATCGGAATTTCCCAAATGCGGAAGAATCCCAGCACATGGTCAATGCGATAGGCATCAAAGTACTCGGCCATCTTGGTGAAGCGTTTCACCCACCACGAGCAACCGTCCTTGAGCATCTCGTCCCAGTTGTAGGTCGGGAATCCCCAGTTCTGACCATTGGCCGAGAATGCATCGGGTGGAGCGCCCGCCTGGCCATTGAGGTTGAAGTATTTGGGCTCTACCCAAGCTTCCACGCCATCGCGGCTGATGCCGATGGGAATGTCGCCCTTCAGTATCACGCCCTTGCTGCGGGCATACTCGTGGGCACCTCGCATCTGTTGGTCAAGAATGAATTGAACGAAGTACCAGTAGGCCACCTCCTTATAAATCTTGGTGCGGGGATTGGCCATTGAGGCGCGAGTTTTGTCGTCAAGTTCGTGGTGGTCGGGCCACTCACTGAAGGTTGCCGTGCCATACAGGTCACGGAAGTGGCAGAACGCGGCGTAGGGCACCAGCCAGTGCTCATTGTTCTTGAAGAAACTCTTGAAGGCCTCGCTCTTCATCATCTCAGCACCCTCTTGAGCAAACAGTTCGTGCAGATACTCGTGCTTGGCATTGTTCACGCGCTCATAGTCAATTTGAGGCAGTGCGTTCAGCTCCTTCTGCAGTTTCTCGTAGTGCTTGCGGCGGTTAGCGTTCTTCAATGCCGGCAACTGACGCAAGTCGGCGTACTGCGGGTGCAGTGCGTAGATGCTGATGCTGTTGTAAGGGTAGGAGTCAGTCCACGTCTTGGTGATGGTCGTGTCGTTGATGGGCAATACCTGCAGGGCGCGTTGGTGAGTTGCAGCCACCCAGTCGACCATGCTCTTGAGGTCGCCAAAGTCACCCACACCGAAGCTGCCCTCGCTCTTCAACGAGAAGATGGGTACAACTGTACCTGCCATCTTGCACGGATAGAACCCGAAATAGGCCTGGTCAAGTTCATACACCACCACATCCCCTTTTTTCATCTCAGGCAGCACAATGGTGCGGTTGTCGCCCTCTTCCCAAACGGGATAGGGCTCGTTGTCTTCAGCGTCAAGTGACACAAACTTGAACACGAGCGTGTTGCTCTTGAGTTGCGTGGCATCGATGGTGGCAACCCACTCGTTGTGCGAGTGCTCCACCATCTTAACCGGGGCAATAACCGACCAGCCGCCCAGCGCTGGATCCTCACCGGTGAGCGCAAGACGCTCGCCATGACGCAATTGCGGAGCGCGTACCTTGATGCGCACCGTGCGCTCGGCTTCAATAGGCTCGCTCATCGTGAGCGGACGCGATGCCACACAGTCGGTGAATGCCGAACTGTACAGGTAGCTATCCTCCGGAATGTCATTCCAGTGGTCATACACAATGTAGCGGCTTCCCTTCGTCGCCACGAGTTCCAGGCGGTGCGGAACCACAAGCCATTCATGACGCAGTTCGTTTCCGCCGGCCTCCACGCTATAGTAGTAGTCGATGTACCGGCAATCCTTGCCCGTAAAGTTCACTTCGTACGTCCATGTCTTGCCATCGGTGGTGACAAGTGCGTGGCGCGCACGCTTCTCACGGTCGCCGTTCACATGCGTCGTGAGCATGATTTCTTCACCATAGTTGGTTTGATAATCAATAAAAAATTTTACTTTCATTGTATTGTGTTTTTTGTTTATTGGTTTTTCTGTGTGTAAATTTACAATTTAATTTATTGCTTTCAGGTCACATTATTATAAAATAACCAATAAAATAGTGCAATCGTTTGCAATACCCCATCATCTTCCCTTCTACAACCCCGAGGACGATGACCCCAACCGCCCGCTGCCCTTCATGATCCAACTTGACCGCCGCCGCCACGCCCGCGCCACCACCTCGCTCTTTCCCATTTTCCCCACCCTTCCCAAGTGTTCCCATCCACCTCATCACCCTTTCGGCAATCCGTGTGAGCTCACATTGCACTCGATAAATCGCATTTTATCTAAACACATTGTGGAGTTGAA
>CAMKGM010000061.1 GCA_946412245.1 uncultured Bacteroidales bacterium | reverse complement strand
CGATTTTTTCACTGAAAGGTCTCATTGATGTCTCATTGAGGCATTCTCACACAAACCTTGTGGCGAAAAACTTTGCGATTGTCAAGCATTATTTGTAATTTTGTAGGTTAAAACAAACGCACACTCACGCCCGCACAATGAAACAGCTTGTAGACATATTGCGTGACTCGCATCACCTCAATGCCAACGGCTATGCCGCACTGCTCTCGGCTCCCGAGGGCGATGCCACCGCTTACCTGCGTCAGCAGGCACAGCAGGTGGCCGTAGACAGCTTCGGGCACGGCATCTTTGTGCGCGGGCTCGTTGAGGTCACCAATGTGTGTCGCAACGATTGCCTGTACTGCGGCATTCGCCGTAGCAACACTCACGTGGAGCGCTACACACTCACCCACGACCAAGTGATGCAAAGTTGCGAGGCGGGCTACCGGCTGGGCTTCAGCACTTTCGTGCTGCAAGGCGGTGAACTGCCCCGCGACAAGGCACAGTGGATTGAGCAACTGGTAGCCGACATCAAAGCCTCGTGGCCCGAGTGTGCCATCACCCTGTCGCTGGGCGAATGGAGTTATGAGGTCTACAAACGCTGGCTTGAGGCGGGAGCCGACCGCTACCTGCTGCGCCACGAGACACACAACCCGGCGCACTACGCCATGCTTCACCCTGCCAACATGTCGCAACAGAACCGACTGCAATGCCTTGAAGCGCTCAAGGAATTGGGTTATCAGGTGGGCACCGGCATTATGGTGGGCAGTCCGGGGCAGACGGTCGACCATCTGGTCGAGGACATCCAGTACATTGAGCGGCTGAAGCCGCACATGATTGGCTTAGGGCCCTTTGTGCCGCACCACGACACACCCCTCGCCCATCACCCCACCGGCAGCGCCGACCTCACCACCCGACTCTACGCCATCTTCAGGCTCATGTTTCCCAAGGCACTTATCCCGTCGACCACCGCCCTCAACAGCATTCATCCCGAGGGTAGACTCATGGGCATACGTGCAGGTGCCAATGTGGTGATGCCCAACCTCTCACCGGCGGCAGTGCGCGACCGTTACAGCCTCTACGACGGCAAAGCGTCGACCCATGCCGAGGCGGCCGAGGGCATCAATCAACTCGAACAGCAACTCGCCCCCATCGGCTACCACATTGACTGGGGCCGCGGTGACGCGCCCAACTTTTGCAAAAACAATTCACACAATATGAACAACCTTTAATTCAACCATACTATGTATAATCCCAAATCACCCCATGCCGAAGAGTTTATTGACCACGGCGAAATTCTGGAAACCCTACACTACGCTGAACAGAATCGTAGCAACCGGGCTCTTATCGAAGAAATCATCAACAAGGCTGCCACCTGCAAAGGCCTGACTCACCGCGAAGCCGCCGTGCTGCTCGAGTGCGACCAGCCCGACCTCGTGAAACGCTACGAAGACCTGGCGCGCGAAGTCAAGAAGAAACTCTATGGCAACCGCATCGTGCTCTTTGCTCCGCTCTATCTGTCGAACTACTGCATCAACGGGTGCGTCTATTGCCCCTATCATGGCAAGAACCACAACATACCCCGTAAGAAACTCACGCAAGACGAGATACGTCAGGAAGTCATCGCACTGGAGAAGATGGGGCACAAACGACTCGCCCTTGAAGCCGGTGAGCACCCCGTGCTCAACCCCATTGAGTACATCCTTGACTCCATCAAGACCATCTACGACACCCGCGTGGGCAACGGGGCCATTCGCCGTGTGAATGTGAACATCGCCGCCACTACCGTTGAGAACTACCATCGCCTGAAAGAGGCTGGCATAGGCACCTACATCCTGTTTCAGGAGACTTATAATAAGGAGAACTACGAGAAACTGCACCCCACCGGCCCCAAGAGCAACTACTGCTACCACACCGAGGCCATGGACCGCGCCATGGAAGGCGGCTGTGACGACGTGGGCATCGGCGTGCTCTACGGACTCACCACCTATCGCTATGACCTCGTGGGCCTGCTCATGCATGCCGAACACCTTGAAGCCCGCATGGGCGTGGGTCCGCACACCATCAGCGTGCCACGCATCTGTCCTGCCGACGACATCTCGCTTGACAACTTCCCCGACGTGCTCCCCGACGAAATCTTCTGCCGCATCGTGGCCATCATTCGTCTGGCAGCACCCTACACGGGCATGATTATTTCTACTCGCGAGTCGCAGAAGGTACGCGAACGCGTTCTCGACTTGGGCATCTCTCAAATCAGCGGCGGCTCACGCACCAGCGTGGGTGGTTACACCACACCCGAGCGCCACGACGAGACGGCGCAGTTCGATGTGAGCGACCAGCGCACCCTCGACGAGGTTATCGCCTGGCTGCTTGACATTGACTACTTGCCCAGTTTCTGCACCGCTTGCTACCGCGAGGGGCGCACCGGCGACCGATTCATGACACTCGTCAAGCAGGGTAAAATCAGCCACTGTTGCACGCCCAACGCGCTGATGACACTTAAGGAGTATCTCGAGGATTATGCCTCGCCTGCCACACGCGAGAAAGGTGAAGCACTCATTCGCCGCGAACTAGGGTTGCTCCCAAACGAGCGCATCCGCAACCTGGCTTCACAACGCCTGTGCGACATTGAGAAGGGTGAACGCGACTTCCGCTTCTAATCAATAACAACCACTTAACCGACTCATCGTCATGACCAACCTTAATCAAGCACCGCAGGCCGTCAGACGGCACATCGCCATCTTTGGCAGGCGCAACGTGGGCAAATCTTCGCTGATCAATGCCATCACAGGTCAGCAGGTGGCCATCGTCTCACCCGAGGCGGGCACAACCACCGACCCCGTGAACCGCGCCATGGAAATCCATTCACTCGGGCCCTGTCTGCTCATTGACACAGCCGGTTATGACGATGAGGGCAATGTGGGCGAACTGCGCAACGAGCGCACCCGCAAAGTGCTAGACCAGGCCGACATGGCCATGCTAGTCTTTGACCAGACACAGGACCTTACACTCGAGCGCCAATGGCTCGACCAATTGCAGCAGCTCGATGTGCCGGTGGTGCCGGTGCTCAACAAGATCGACCTCATTAGCAACATGCTTCAGGCCATTGATCATGTGCGACGCACCCTCGGCCTCACACCGGTTCCCGTTAGCACTACAGACCCGCAGAGTATCGAACGCCTGCGGCAAGCACTGATCAAAGCCGGCGGCGGCGACGAGGAACTCAGCTTAACGGGGCGACTTGCCAAACCGGGCGACACCGTGCTACTGGTCATGCCACAAGACCCGCAAGCGCCCAAAGGCCGACTCATCTTGCCACAAGTGCAGACCCTGCGCGACCTGCTCGACAAGCAGTGCGTCAGTCTGTGCTGCACCCCTGCCAACATGAAGCAATGCCTCGACAATCTCAAGGAACCTCCCGCGCTCATCATTACCGACTCGCAGGTGTTCAAACAGGTGTATGAACTGAAACCCGAGCAAAGTAAGCTCACTTCGTTCTCGGTGCTCATGGCGGCCAATAAAGGCGATGTAAAAGTGCTCACAAAGGGTGCTGAGGCCATTGACCGACTCACCCCCCACTCGCGCGTGCTCATTGCCGAGGCTTGCACCCATGCCCCCATGAGCGAGGACATAGGGCGCGTGAAGATTCCGCGCATCATTCGTCAGCGCGTGGGACAGTCGGTCGCCTTCGACATACGTGCCGGCAAGGATTTCCCCGAAGACTTGCGACCCTATGACCTCATCATTCACTGTGGTGCCTGCATGTTCAACCGCCGCATGATGCTCTCACGCATCAGCAAGGCCCAACAGCAAGGCGTGCCCATCACCAACTATGGCCTCGCCATCGCGCACCTCCAGGGCATCCTCCCCCACGTCGCCCTCCCCTAATGGTTACAACTGACGGAATTTAACTCGTGAGTGCACTCACGAGTTAAATTTGAAGCCCAATTATGATAACCTATTAATAGATGCCGAGGATGATGTTGACGAGGGTGGTGACGTCGGAGACATTCACGCGGTCGTCGCCATTGATGTCGGCACGGAGTTCGTCCTTCGGGATTACCTCAAGAATCATATTGACGAGGGTGGTCACATCGGTCACGTTCACACGGCCATCGCCACTCACATCGCCCGGAATCACGGGGGCTTGAAGGTCGTCGATGATATTCACGAAGTCTTTCCACTGGTAGGCATCCCGGTACTCCTCCAGTCGGCCTTTGAGCACGTGCAACGTGCACTCGGCCACTTTCACTCCTTGAAATGCTAAGTATCCCAACTCCACATCGGCAGGATGATTGATATAGCAATCAATGTTCATCAGGCTATTGCAATTATAGAGCAGGCTCATGCCAATAGAAGTGACCGAGCCGGGGATGGTGATGTCGGCAAGGTTGCTACAACCACCGAAAGCCATGCCGCCAATTGTGGCGAGGGAGTTAGGAAGAGTGACGCCGGTCAGGCCAGTGCAATTACCAAAGGCAAGATCGCCTATGGATGTAACCGATTTGCCAAAGTTGAGGCTCGTGATACCCGACATATAGAAACACAAATATGACGGTACATGCTTCACCTGATTACCAAAATTAAATGCAGTAATAGTATTTACATCCTTAAACGGTCTATTATCAGATGTGAAATCAGCACAAGATTTTGCATTCCAGTTCACTGTTTCGAGACCCGTGCAACGAGCAAAGGCATTGCTACCAAAAGATGTAACCGAGCTACCGATGGTAACGTTGGCAAGGCCTGTACAATCCGAGAACGCACCACCTCCAATTGAGGTTACTGAATTGCCGATTTCAACACTCGCTGCACCCGTACAACCCGCAAAGGCATTATCGCCAACAGATTTCACCTTGTCGTGAATGACAATTGAAGCCAGACTCGTGCAGCCTGTGAACGCCTCACGTTCAATAGAGGTCACTGAATTGCCCATATTGAGACTGCTGAGGCCGGTGCAATCGGCAAAAGTCCTGTAATCGATTGACGTGACTGAGTTGCCGATTTCGACACTCCGGAGACCGGTGCAGCCTTCAAAAGCCCTGGCACCGACAGTTTTAACCGAATTGGGAATAATGATTGAAGTCAGGCCGGTACACCTCAAGAACGCACCGGCACCAATGCTGATTACCGTGCCCGGTATAATAGTACTCTTGCAACCATAGATGAGCGTGTTAGAGGCCGTTTCAATAATGGCATTGCAGTTGCCACGAGAGTCATATTTGGGATTGCCGTTGACCACCACCATCGACTCCAATCCACTACAACCCATCAAGGCTCCTGTGCCTATTGAGTTAACCGACTGCGGAATGGTGATGCTCGTCAAAGCATCCATTAAGGCGCACAAATATGCCGGAACGCGCTTCACCCCATCACCTATATTGAATGTTGTGATTCCATCGTATGGCCAAGGCAAAAAGTCATATTCAAGATCGGCACACGATTCTGCATTCCAATTCACAGTTCTGAGGTTTTCACATCCAGAGAATGCATGGAAACCTAAGGTGGCAAGCGATGAGCCAATGGTGACGCCGGTCAGGTTACGACAGTTGCTGAATGCCTCCTCTCCGATTGACGTGACACTGTTCGGTATGACCACATTTTCAAGTCCGCAATAAGAGAAAGCAAATTCTCCAATGGATTGCAATGATTCGGGAAAAACAAACACTTTCAAGTCGGGATTGTTATCAAATGCCGCATCACCAATCGAGGTAACTGCGCCCTGCAGCGTCACATTTTTCAGCCCCATAGAAGAGAAGACCCTCGGCTCTATTATAGTGTATGATGCAGGCAAAACAATCGACTCAATATGCGAACCCGTGAAAACATTTTCTCCTAAATGCGTCAAAGAATTGCCCAAATCCACCTCGGTCAGGTTTTCATAACCAGAGAAAGCCCAACCTCCGATAGTCGTAACATTGTTGCCGATATGCACCTTGCGCAAGGATGGAGGTGTTTCAAAAAAACTAACTTCCCTGCAAAATGCGGCATAGCCTATTGTAACAAGCGATTCAGGTAAAATAAGTTCTTCCATTTCTAAGCGCGTGTTAAAGAACGCATTGTCTCCAATGGCCTGAAGCGAGTTGCTTAAGGTCAGTTCGTTTATCGACCCACATTCAGCAAAAGTTGAGCTGCCTATTGTCTTCAAGGAATTACCCATCTTGATTTTACTTAGATGGTCGCAATGGTAGAAGGCACTGTTACCAAGGTTCACAAGCGCATTAGGAAGCTCAATTTCTTTCAGGTTAACACAAGCTTGAAATGCATTCTTCCGGATTTCGGTAAGCGAATTAGGCAAAACGATTGACTGAAAATTGGCCATTAAAAATGCCAATTCCTCAATGGTCTTGACACCATCAGGTATCACCGTGTTTGAACACCCACTCAGCAGAAGTCCGGTTGCCGTTTCGATGATGGCATTGCAATTGCCACGGGAGTCATACTTCGTGTTCTCAGGCGCAACAACAATCGATTGGGAGCCACAACGGGCAAAAGCCGCCACCCCGATATTGACCAGATTGCGCGGTATGAACAGACTATCTACGTTATGACAATAATAGAAAGCACCATCACCGACCGAGGTCAATGAAGCGGACAATTCAAGTTTTTTTATATCATGACAATAGTAGAACGCATGATTGCCAATCTGCTTCAAAGAATTAGAAAAGGTGACTTGACGAAGATTCTCACAAAAATAGAATGCTTGAACTCCGATTGACTTCACTGTGTTTGGCATCTCAACACGCTTAACCGAGTTGCCATAGAATGCTTTTGGACCAATCGACACCACATTGAGTTGTTTGCCTCCAATTTGCACTTGAGCAGGAATCACCAGTTCGGCCGAAGAGTATTGTTCGCCACTAATCAACTCTGCCTCAGTATCATTAAGCTGCTGATAGGTTATCCCATCAATTACCACGGTTGGGTTGGCGGCCATGAGTGCTACACTTGCCACAAATAGCGTCATGCTCAGTAAAAACAATCTAAGTCTGTTCATATTGATTATGCCATAAATTTCTGATAAACGATGCTAAAAGTACACATTTTTAGACAATGACACAAAAATTCGCGCCGTTTTTTTATAAAAAGCACCGCACCTTTAGCGTAGTGACCTTGCCGTGTAACCATTATAACCAACCCTCGCAATCAATTGCATTTTACTTTTCCCTCGTAAAATAATTCTAAACAAAACATTTCTTAAAATTTTAAATTTATAATTATAACATATTATTTGAAGAAAATTCTTATCTTTGTAGATTGTTAAAAACTTTATTATTAATAACAATTAGATTATCAGCCAAAAACAATTGGTTTTATCAACCTAAAGCATATTGGTAATCAATATTTAACAAGCATGAAACATTTCTTCAAATCTTGCATTCTTACGGTTATCGCTCTGCTACTGCTCTCGTCGTGCGAAAAAGATGAGCCTAAAGTGAAGCGCAGAGGTGAGCGCCAGATCTACGTTCTCACCTCCGAAGGTCACATTTATGACCTGATGGGCGACAGGATTGCAGAACTCCCCGATTGTGAGTATGCCAGTGAGATTATCAGCGATGGCAATGACTATTTTGTCTCCGGAAAAAACAGTAAGGACAAGGTGGGATATTGGAAAAACGGCAAGTGGAACACACTGCACATCGACTTTATCGACAATGTGAGCCACGAGACGCAGGGCATAGCCAAGTGGGACTATTACATCTACCTCTTTGACTATCCTTACATCTTGAAAAATAGCGGTATTTTCCCGCTTGACAGCTGTGAGAATTTCAACACCTCGGGCCAATGTATTGCTGTGAGCAACGGCAAGTGCTATCTCGCTGGAATGGAATACCACAATGGTCTGCCTAACGATGCCGTGCTCTACTATGAGTACAAGGGTCGCTATGCCAAGGCTATCCTCCCCAAGCCCAGCAAGGATGTGAGCGGTTTCGCCACATGCATCTATGCCTACGATACCGACCATACTATCGTAGGCGGCCATGTAGGGCATGAACCCTGCATCTGGATTGACACCGTGCTGCAAGTGCTTCCACGAATGTTTAATCCGCCTCAGCCAACGTATGACATTCCGCTTGGCCATGTGAATTCGGTAGTTAAACTTAATGGTCACATTTATGCTGTGGGGTTTGAGACCGATGATGATGGTCACGACAAGGCAATGATGTGGGTGGATGGAGTTCCACAGCCCATAGTCTCGGGGCGACAGGAAAAAATCGTTTTTTCTCTAGCCGAAGAGCTAATTGCCTATGGCGATGATTTATACATGCTCTCTTTTGAGTGCTACGAATCTAAATTGCCAAATGGCGAGACTGATACTAAGCTTGATATCTTTATTTGGATGAACGACAGAATCATCGCCAAGTACAATAATATTGATATTGTTAATTTTACTGTAGTATAACACATAAAAAATAAAATAAAGATGAGATTTTACAAAATATTAGTTCTTTTTGTCCTTGCCAGTGTAGTAAGCACTGCTCCAGCGCAGATTCTCACAAAAGTGTTGGGCAAGGAGGAGGAGAAATTTAATGTCGACAGCATTATTCATGACTTTGACAGCCGTCCGTTTTTTGGCATCTTCAAAGACAATTATTTTGTTGGTGGTACAGCGTTGAACCACAAGCCCACCGAGTTCAATAGCGATGTGAAGTTCCAAATCAGTTTCCGCCAACGAGTAACCAAGTCGATTCTGCCCTTCCATAGCCACCTTTTTTTGAGCTACTCGCAAAAGGCGATGTGGAACATCTTTGAGGAGTCGCTGCCATTCCATGACCTGAACTTCAATCCGGGACTTGGTGTGCAGACTCCCATCTTCATCAAAGGCAGGCTCGTGGGAAGCACCTTGATTATGGTTGAGCATGAGTCCAATGGCCGCGATGGAGAGGCGTCACGCAGCTGGAATAAGATTTCATTTGCCGCCTCGGCATTCATGAATCGCAACCTCATGTTGCACGCCAAGGCATGGATTCCCATCATCGACGGGCAGCAGAACAAGGACATCCTCAAGTACAGTGGTATATTCCAGGGTGGAGCCCAGTTTATCTCCAACAACCGTCGCTGGGTAGCCGATGTGACCTTTGTTAAGCGTCAAGGCTGGAACTTCAGCTTCAACACCATTGTCAATGTGGGCTTCCGCATTCGCGAGAAGGACAACCAGTTCCTGATGTTGCACTTCTACGACGGCTATGGCGAGAATATGCTCGACTATAACAAGTATCACTGCCGTCTGCGTCTGGGACTTCTCATCCGTCCCACTTTCTTCAGCGATTTCTAATTTACAAGCCTGTGCCTAAATCATCAATCTATACTTTGTAGGTTATGAAACATTGCATCTTGATACTTATTGCTGCATGCTGCACGACAATGATGTCGTGGGGACAGAGCATCGTGCACGACACGGTGCAGGTTTCCTTGCCTGTTGGTCAAGACGTGCCGCAACAAGCAATCACACATCAACAGCCCGACACGGTGAAGAACACAAACATGTGGCAGAGATTCAAATCCGGCGTCATGCAACGCATCGATGCTAAACTCAACGAGCCCTACGACACCACACGCGACAGCCGCTACTGGTGGCGAGCCATGAAACATGGCAAAATCAATTTCAAGGACTCCACCATGGGTTATCCAAAATTCGTGAAGTTCTGCTACAACACCTATAGATGGGGCGACCGTGTTTTCAACAGCTACGATACTGCCTATGTGAAGAGCACCGGCAAGAACTGGAAGCTCATCCTCAAGTCCGACAACTGGATGGATTCCTACATAGGCCATTCTTCCGACGGGACTCACTATGTAATGAACAGCAACCTGGTGTCTAACATTGGTTTGTCGCTGTCGTTCATGGCGGTGAGTGTGGGCTACTCGATTGGTGTGAGCAACCTGATTCATGGTGGCAAGGTGTCGGATAAGATCGACTTCTCGTTCACCTGCGCACGATTTGCCGCCGATGCCTACTATTGGGAAAACAAGAACGACATGAATATTACTGTTAACGCTAAAATCGACGGCGAGAAAATACGGACATCAATCCGACAACCTGGCATGATTCGCAAGGCAATGGGTCTCACGGCCTATTATTTCTTCAACAATCGCCGTTATGCCCAAGCAGCAGCTTATTGCTACTCAAAGTACCAGAGGCGCAGCGCCGGCTCATGGCTGGCAGGATTTAGCCTGCAGCACTACGATGTGAAGCTTGATGAAGAGCACTTCCCAAACGAAGTTACCTTCGAAGATGGCGAAACAGTAAAAGTGAATACTCGCATCCTGTATAACGATTATTGCCTGCTCTTCGGCTACGGCTATAACTGGGTGCTGGGGCGCAAGTGGCTCCTCAATTTCACACTCACACCCTATTTAGGCTACCGCTACCATCACTTCAAGAGCGAAGATTCGCCCAGTTCGTTCTCGCTCAACATACGCGCACGAGTAGGCGCCGTCTACAACCACAAACAATTCTTTGTTGGGCTGCAAGCCTTTGGCGACCATCATCGCTATAAAAGCGACAGCGACCGCCTGGTCAATTCCCTGCTCGACTTCACGGCATTGGCAGGATTCAGGTTCTAGCATGGCACCTGCAGGCTGATGTGTGTGCCGTTTCTAACAAGTTGAGTTGCATCCCAGAATTGATACACCCACGGTTTTCCGATGACAGAAGTGTTACAGTAATCCCGCTCCAAAAGTCCTGCCCCCTCCTTGCCAATGACTAAATGCCGTGATAAATTCTAATGGCCGAATGGGGAAGAATGCTTGCTAATCTCAAAAGTATTGACTAAATTTGCATAGGTTATGCATAGCAGTGATTACAATTGTTCTCAATTCTACAACTTAATCACCAAAAAATCAGCGATATGCACATTTTTTCAACATCAATTTATGAGCAATTCCATTTTTCCAATGGGTAAAATTATTAGCTAATTATTATATCATTGACTTATATATGTCACATCTCGAACCTTTAATTGCCGACCTTGCGCTCATTCTCATATGCGCAGGCGTGATGACACTTCTTTTTAAAAGCCTTAAACAGCCCATTGTTTTGGGTTATATTGTGGCCGGCTTTCTCGCCTCACCTAATATGCCCTATATGCCCAGTGTAACCGACATGCACGGCATTCATGTGTGGAGCGAGATTGGAGTCATATTCCTGCTGTTTGCCTTGGGGCTGGAATTCTCATTCAAGAAAATCCTCAAGATGGGAGCGGCTCCTATCATTGCCGCGGTGTGCATCATCCTGGCAATGATGTATGTGGGGGCTTTAACAGGCTCGCTTTTCGGTTGGAGCCAAATGGATTGCATTTTTTTGGGCGGCATGCTTGCTATGTCATCAACCACTATCATTTTCAAGGCTTTTGATGACATGGGATTGAGGCAAAAACGATTTGCCGGCCTCGTGTTGAGCGTCTTGATTATCGAAGATATTTTGGCCATTGTACTCATGGTGATGCTCTCGACCATGGCAGTGAGCAAGGAATTTGAAGGCGGCGAGATGCTCAATTCCATCTTGCAGTTAGCCTTGTATCTTGTGCTCTGGTTCACAGTGGGCCTGTATCTGATTCCTATTGCGCTACGCAAACTCAAGCCACTGATGAACAGTGAAACGTTGCTGATCACGTCACTTGCCCTGTGTTTTGGCATGGTGGTAGCCGCCTCGGCGGCAGGTTTCTCGGCCGCATTTGGAGCGTTTGTCATGGGCAGCATTTTGGCCGAAACCGTAGAGGCCGAGGCCATAGAGCACTTGGTGGCGCCGGTGAAGAATTTGTTTGGTGCCATCTTTTTTGTGTCGGTGGGCATGATGGTCGACGTGGCACTTATTGTTGAGTATATAGTGCCCATCGTGAGCATCATTGCGGCCGTATTGCTGGGCCAGACCCTATTGAGCACATGCGGCTTTCTGCTTTCAGGCCAGTCACTGAAGACCTCGATGCAGTGCTCTTTTTCGTTGACACAGATAGGTGAGTTTGCCTTTATTCTGGCCACACTGGGCACGTCGCTGCATGTGACCAGCGATTTCCTGTATCCGATAGTGGTGGCAGTGTCGGTGTTCACGACCTTCACCACTCCTTACATGATTCGCTTGGCAGAGCCCGCTTACCGGGCGTTGACTCGCATTTTACCGGCTAAGTGGCTGCACAAGCTCGAGCGCAACACCGATGAGAATGACGACAAAGCCCCTAACGAACTGCAGCAAATGTGGAATTCAGCCTTCAAGCGTTTTATCTTTAACTTGATTATTAACAGCGTGCTTTGTATTGCTATTATGGCCATCATGCTGTATTATGGCGAGCCACTGATTGCCGACATCGTACCATCGCAATGGGTTCACCCGGTTACGGCTGTGGTCACCTTGATTCTTTGCTCTCCATTCTTGTGGATGCTGATGCGCGCCGGAGCCAATAACCCCGATGTTGATAAACTATGGAATAGTGGCGCGAGATGGCGTGTGAGACTCACTGCCTACGGCTTGTTACGCCTTTTAATTGCTGCCATAGTTGTGAGCTACATCGTTGACTACGCTTTGCCTTGGAGCGGTGTGCTTGGCATTTTCGCAATCATTGCCATTATGGCCGTTATCTTCTACTCTAAGCATCTGGAAAAGCAAAGCACAAAGCTGGAGCGGAACTTTACCGACAACTTAAACGCTCGTGAAAAGGAGCAAAAACAATAATTATGCTTTCATAAAATTAAACAATATATATAATGAAAACTAAGACTGACATAAAATGGCTTGCCGTTATGGTAGCCATAGTAGTGGGCTTCAATGCGTGTAAAATTGACAAACCTGAAGAAGTGCAAACCTCATTTGAGACGATAGTTGTCAAGAAGTCGTCGATTGAACTGCCTTATAAGTTCAGCGCCAAGATGAAAGGTCAGAACGATGTGACGATTACTCCCCAGGTGAGTGGACAACTGGTGCGGATTTGCGTGACCGAGGGCCAACAAGTGAGCCGTGGGCAAACGCTATTTGTGATAGACTCTCGTAACGCCCAGGCCGACTTGCAGTCGGCGCAAGCCAATTTGCAAGCTGCTCAGGCCAATTTGCAGGCTGCTCAGGCACAGGCCAACAGCGCTAAGCTTGAGTATGACAGCAACAAGAACCTCTATGACAAGCAAATCGTGAGCAATTACACGCTGGAGAACTCGCTGAACATTTATCGCCAGGCTCAAGCGGCAGTGACCCAAGCAAGTGCCGCAGTGAAGCAAGCGCAGGCTGCCGTGAGCAGGGCACGCGTGAACCTGAGCTTTTGCACCCTCACGGCTCCCGTGTCGGGCATGATAGGCGAAATCATGGTTAGAACCGGCGACCAGGTGTCGCCTGCCACCCAGCTCACCATAGTGAGTGGCAACCGGCAGATGGAAGCGTGGTTCTCGGTACCGGAATCGATCATTGAAGCCGGTGTGGCCGAGGGTGTGGAGCAAAGCAACAAGAATGCCTATCTATCAAAACTGCCCGATGTGACATTTGTGATGAAAAACGGCACTGAGTATGGTCACAAAGGGCGTGTGTCGAGCCTGACCGGTGTGGTTGACGCCGCAACGGGGTCGCTTGCTTGCAAGGCAACATTCCCCAATCCTGAAGGTCAGTTGTATTCAGGAATTCAAGGCACAATCATCATGTCGTTTGCCGAGAAAGACGTGATGGTGATACCGCAGAATGCCGTGGTGCGCTTGCAGGACAAGTCGCTGGTGTATAAAGTGAAACCCGACAGCACTGCCACCGCCGTCGATGTCACCATCGAAGACACCGGTAACGGTAAAGATTTCATTGTTACCAGCGGACTGAACATAGGGGACCGCATTGTCACGACGGGTGCCAACAATGTAACCGAGGGTCAAAAAGTGCTGTTTCCCACAAAGGCGGTTAACAAATAATTAGCTTCTGCCCCATGAAGAATAATATCTTTATCAACAAATATGTGATGGCGTGCGCCATCTCAATCGTGATTGCTCTGGTGGGATTTATCTCGATGAAGACCCTGCCGGTAGAGCAATATCCCGACATTGCCCCGCCCACGGTGCAAGTATCGACCAGCTATTCGGGTGCCGATGAAAACACGGTGATGAAATCGGTTATTCAACCCCTTGAAGAGGCCATTAACGGTGTGACCGACATGACCTATATGACCTCGAAGGCTTCATCGAACGGTGGTGTTCAAATCAACGTCTACTTCAAACAAGGCGTTGACGCCGACATGGCTGCGGTGAATGTTCAGAACCGTGTCACCCGTGCTCAGGCCTTGCTGCCGGCCGACGTGAACAAGGTGGGCGTGACCGTGCAGAAACAGCAGAGTAACATCTTGCAAATCTTTGCGGTGAAAAGTGTTGACGGCAAGTATGACGAAGACTTCATCTCAAACTATGTCGACATCAACATCAAGCCACGACTCATGCGCATTGCCGGTGTGGGTAATGTGATGAGTCTTGGCAACACCTATGCGCTGCGCATTTGGCTCAAGCCCGACGTCATGGCGCAATATGGATTAACGCCAACCGACATTTTCACGGCTATAGGCGGGCAGAGTTTCGTTTCGGCTACAGGTTCGCTGGGCGAGCAGTCCGAGAACTCCTACCAGTACACCATGCAGTATAAAGGCACACTGAAGAGCGTTGAAGAGTTTAACGACATCGTGTTGCGCACCAGCAACTCGGGCCACTTGCTGCACCTGAGCGACGTTGCCGAGGTCAAGATTGGTGCCATGAGCTATAACTTCACGTCGAATATCCAGAACAAGCCGGGTGCCTTGTTTGTGGTGTTCCAAGCGCCTGGTGCCAATGCAACCGAGGTGAATGCCCGCATCAACAAGACATGTGAGGAAATGAAGGCCACTATGCCGGCCGGGCTGGAGTTTGTTACAATGATGACCAGCGACGACTTCCTCTTTGCAGCCATTCACAACGTGGTTGAAACGCTTGTGATTGCCATCATCCTGGTTGTGCTCGTTGTCTTCTTCTTCCTGCAGAATTTCAAAGCCACCATTATCCCGTCAATCTCAATCATTGTGTCGCTGTTGGGCACATTTGCGATAGTGAAACTTGCGGGATTCTCGCTCAATATCCTGACGCTATTCGCTCTGGTGCTGGCCATTGGCACGGTGGTCGACGACGCCATTGTGGTTGTGGAGGCCGTCATGGCAAAAATGGAAGGCGGCATAAGCGATGCCCGTGAAGCCACTCGGCAGGCAATGAGCGAAGTCTCCGTAGCCGTGGTTTCGTGCACGCTGGTGTTTATGGCGGTGTTTATTCCTGTGATGTTCATGCCAGGCACATCGGGCACATTCTTCACACAGTTTGGTGTCACCATCGCATCATCGGTGGGCTTGTCGTGCATTTCGGCACTCACCCTGTGTCCGGCTCTGTGTGCCATTATGCTACGCATCACCCAGGGTAAGAAAGAACGTAAAGGGCTCACCTATTACACCAAGAAGGCCTACAACGCGAGCTACAACGCCATATTCAAGAAATACAGCAAGGGCGTGCAAAAGTTCTTTAAGCGACCCGTCCTGGCGTGGAGCTTATTAGGCATTTCTGCTGTGCTTTTGGTTATCTTCATGACAAGTCTCCCTTCGGGCCTCGTACCCCAAGAAGACCAGGGTGTTATTATTGCCGAAGTTTCTGTGCCTGAAGGAAGCACTCTCAAGCAAACGCGAGAAATCTTGAAGCAGGTTGAGACGAAAGTCAAGGATATTCCTGAACTCGAAAGCTATGCCGTGTGCTGCGGCTACGGTATGGTTACTTCGTCGGAAGCATCTAACTTTGCCACCATATTCATCCGGCTTAAAAATTGGGACGACCGACCCGGCATCAATCACAACATAGAACTGGTAGCCGGACGTTTCTACTATGCCTGCCAGGATATTAAGAACGTACAGGTTACACCGGTCCAAATGCCTCAAATTCCCGGCTATGGCACTAACAATGGTGTGAGCTTGATTGTTGAAGACCCAACCGACGGAAACCTGTCGGAGTTTTCCAAGCAGACTGAGAAATTCCTTGCCAAGTTGGCACAACGGCCCGAAATCGGTTCTGTTATGTCGTCTTACTCCGAGCGTTACCCAAAATATGAAGTGGCTGTTGACGCCACACAGTGCGATCGTGCCGGCGTGTCGCCCGCCGAGGTGCTCAACACGCTGGGGGCATTTTGTGGAGGTGCATTCATTGGCAACTTCAACCAGTTTGGCAAGGTGTATAACATCATGGCATCGGCATCGCCCGAGTATCGCCTCGACCCGTCGTCGCTCAACAATATTTTTGTTCAGGTGAGTGGCGGCAAAATGGCTCCCATCTCTGAGTTTGTCACGCTCAAGGAGATTGTGGGTCCGTCGAGCGTTGAGCACTTTAACCTGTTCCAGAGCATAACATGCATCGTTATGCCCGCCAGTGGATATGCCGAAGGCGACGCACACAAGGCCATTGCCAAGGTGTTTAAACAGGAAATGCCCTCGACAGCCACTTATGAGTATAGTGGAATGTCGCGTGAGCTGGAAGAGACCTCGGGGTCAAACGCCACCGCCATGATTTATGTGATTTGCGCCATTTTGATTTACCTGATATTAGGCTCACTTTATAACTCCTGGTTCATTCCCTGGGCAGTGCTGCTGAGTGTGCCGTTCGGACTCATGGGTGCATTTGTGCTAGCATATATCGGCAACAAATTGCAACTCCCCGGCATGGATAACAACATCTACCTGCAAACGGGTGTGATTATGCTCATAGGCCTGCTTGCCAAGACGGCCATTCTAATCACCGAGTTTGCCGACGAGCGCCGTGCTCAAGGCTTAAGCATTGCCGAAGCGGCCTTTGAGGCAAGTAAAGAGCGACTGCGACCCATTTTGATGACCGTGGCCACAATGATTATTGGTATGATTCCTCTGGTCATAACCGGCGGAGCAGGTGCCAATGGTAACCGTGCACTGGCACTGGGAGTTATCGGTGGCATGAGCATCGGCACTTTAGCATTGCTCTTTGTGGTGCCCGCATTCTACATCGTGTTCCGCCGCTTGCATGAGAGATTCCAAGGTAACGTTCCTACTCAGCAAAAATCCGATTTAACTACTGAACAGTCATGAAAAAAATAAATATATTATTTCACTTTATCTTGTTATCCCTGCTCATGTCGAGTTGCGGCTTGTATGACAAATATGTGTCACACAACACCATTCCTGACAACATCATGGGCATCGAATCCGCTGCCGACGCACCTGCTCCCTTATCGTGGCGAGAGTTCTTTACCGACCCTCTCCTTCAGCAACTCATTGACACGGCTCTGACACGCAACACCGACCTTCAGTCGGCGCGCATTGCCGTTGAAAAAAGCCAGATTGCGCTGCAAATGGCTAAAAAAGCCATTTTGCCGTCGCTTGTCTTTTCTCCTTCGGGTTCAATAGCCAATTTTAACGGCAACACTTCTAAGACCTACGACGTGCCTCTGCAAGTGAACTGGAATCCCGGACCCATTGGTGACTATACCAACAAAAAACGCGCTGCTCAAGCCGTTATTCTACAAAGCCAAGCGCGTGAAGAGGCGGTGAGAGCCAACTTAATCTCCACTGTGGCACAACACTATTGCCTCCTCCAATTACTCGACCGACAGCTCGACATTCTCACCCTCACCGACAGCCTTTGGAATGCATCGCTCGAAGCTCAAAAAGTGCTTTGGCAAAATGGGAGAATCTATTCTACTGCAGTGAATCAGCAAGAGGCTTCATGCTTAAATGTGAAGACACAAATTGTTGACACACGACGCAACATCCGCTCGGTCGAAAACGAGATTTGCCGGCTCCTCGCAATCGCTCCACAACCCGTTAAGCGCAACAAGTGGGGCAATTACCCCTTTATTTCTATCGCTAACAGTCAAATCTCCGCCTCATTGCTGGCCAACCGTCCCGATGTGCGCATGGCCGACTTCGCTATGGAAGAAGCTTTCTACAATATGCAAACCGCTCGGGCCGCATTCTTCCCGGGTTTCTCGCTTTCTGGATCCCTGGGCTGGACCAATAGCGCCGGCGGCATTGAGGTTAATCCCGGTAAAATTCTCTCTACTATCATCGGTTCTATTGCCCAACCATTATTTGCTCGTGGCCAACTTAAGGGCAACCTGGCACTTGCAAAACTCACCGGCGAAGAACTACAACAGCGATACGTACAGACCATTGTTGACGCCGGAAATCAAGTTAACGAGGCTATGGCCGACTGCCAGGCCGCAAGCGAAAAACACGGCTATTTCCACCGCCAAGTAGAAGTTTTGCGCCATGCTTATAGCGGCACTCACGAACTCATGGACAACGGCAAAGCTACCTACCTTGAGGTCATCACCGCGCAAGAATCGCTGCTGAGCGCTCAACTCAACGAGGCCATGAACATGTATGACGCTTCACAGGCCGTCATCGCCCTCTACATCGCCCTGGGCGGCGGCACCAAATAACGTACAACCTCACTGAGATTTCTCAGACATATAAAGAATTCTCGCACATAGAGCCGCGCGTTTCATCGCGCGGTTTTTTTTTAGACAGAAGTTACTATGTTTGCGTCTGAAAACGCTCATTGGGGGCTGCGCGCCCC
>CAMKGM010000060.1 GCA_946412245.1 uncultured Bacteroidales bacterium | reverse complement strand
CCGAGCTGTTGCGCACGGTGCCATCGTTCTCCACCTTGCCCATGTAGCCGCCCGAACTATTGCGAATTGACTGTGCTTGAGCGGTATTCACTACTGATAGCGCAAACACGAATGACAGTATGAGAATTACACGTTTTATACAAGTTTTTTTCATAACAATAGGCTTTTATGATATTTGTTCTGTGGCAAATGTAGGAAAAAAGTAGGCATTCTCCAAATTTTTTTCTTTTTTTGTCGTTTTTTTGTATTACCCGTTCCTACAGCAATTTGCGTGCCAATCTCCCCCGCCGGCCAACTGGCACCGGATTCCGGAAATCGGATTCCGGATTTCGGATTTCGGAGGCCGGACAACTGTCAACTGACAACTGATAACTGACAACTGATAACTGTCAACTGATAACTAAATCAATAGTGGCTGCTGCCGTCAAAGCAGTGCGTGCACAGTTTGCACTTAGGCAAGCCAATCGCATCGACCAGATCCTCAACCTTGTTGAACTTGAGCGTCGTCAGCCCAAACTGCTTACGGATTTCCTCGACCATCTGGGCATACTCGGGCGTGTTGCTATCGATGTATTTGTCCAGATTCTTATTGGGATCGCCCTCCAGTTTCTCAATGATGCGGCGGGTGATGAGTTCCATATCGTTCTTGGAACTGGTGAAATTGACAAACGGGCAACCATAGATGAGTGGCGGACATGAGATGCGCATGTGCACCTCGCGCGCGCCGTAGTTGTAGAAGTCGCGTGTGTTGTCACGCAGCTGGGTGCCACGCACAATTGAGTCATCGCAAAACAGCATGCGCTTGTCTTGCATCATGGCGCGGTTAGGAATCAGTTTCATCTTTGCCACCAGGCGACGGCGCGTTTGGTCGCTGGGTGTGAAGCTGCGGGGCCATGTGGGCGTGTACTTGGCTATGGCGCGGTGATAGGGCACTTTCTTGCCCTCGGCGTATCCCATGGCCATACCGGTTCCCGAGTCGGGAATACCGCAGGCGCAGTCGACCTCGCAGGTGTCTTTCTCGCCCATTTTCTTGCCGATGGCAAAGCGCACCTCTTCCACATTCCTGCCCTCGTAGTTCGAGGTGGGGAAGCCGTAGTAAATCCACAGGAACGAGCAAATCTGCATCTCCTCGCCGCCTGCACGCAACTGTTTCATGCCTCCATGGGCGGTAACATGCACAATCTCACCGGGAGCCACATAGTGCTCAATCTCATAACCCAGATTGGGCAACGCACTCGACTCTGATGTGAGTGCCCAAGCGCCTTCTTTCTTGCCCACGATGATGGGAGTGCGGCCCAGACGGTCGCGTGCGGCGATGATACCGTCTTCAGTGAGCAACAGCATGGAGCAAGAGCCTTTCACCTTTTTATATACGTTCTCAATGCCTTCCACATAGTCGCGGCCCTCCATGATGAGCAAACCCACAAGTTCGGTGGGGTTGGTGTGGCCAGACGACAACTCGGCAAAGTGGTGGTTCTTGTCGAGCATCTCCTTCTCCAGCTCGTCAATGTTGCCAATCTTTGCCACGGTCACAATGGCAAACTTGCCCAGGTGGCTGTTGAAAATGATGGGTTGCGGATCGGTGTCGCTAATCACGCCAATGCCACTCATCCCCTTGAACTTGTCGAGTTCATCCTCAAATTTTGAGCGGAAATAAGCATTCTCAAGGCTGTGAATCGAGCGGTTGAATTTTCGCAGTTCATTGTCATAGGTGGCCATGCCACTGCGTCGCGTTCCCAAATGTGAATTGTAGTCGGTGCCGTAGAACAGGTCGTTCACACAGCAGTTGTCGGCGTGTACCGTACCAAAGAAACCTCCCATAGTTGTCTTTTAAATAATTGTATGTTAAGAGTGTCAGGTAAAGTGCCCGTCAAAGGCATTGCAAATTTACGAAATTTCTCTCAAATCTCAGCATAGCCATTCACTTTTTCTTTGCTCATTCCCATTCCAGGGGGCAATTGATGAGGTAGACGTGATGACTCGCGCGTGTGATGGCGGTATAGAGCCAGCGGTAGAAGTCAAGCTGACTCAAGGCTTCGGGCATGAGTGCGCCCATGTCTATCAGCACGTTGCGCCACTGGCCGCCTTGTGCCTTGTGGCACGTGACAGCGTAAGCAAATTTCACCTGCAGGGCATTAAAGTAGGGATGCTTTTTCAATTCACGATGACGGGTTCGGCGGTCACCGCTCAACTCGTTCATTACCTCGGTGTAGAGTCGGTTGAGTTGCTCCGAGTTCAGTCCCGGAGAGTCACTGGTGAGGCAGTCCAAAATAATCTTGGTGTCCAGTTCCAGATTGCCGTGGTCGGGCAGAGTCACCGTCACATTGGCAAAGCGCAAGCCGTAGCGCGTTTCCACCTCGCCCCACACGCGGCTCACGTGCAGCAGGTCGCCATTGGCAATGAAGTCAATCTCGGTGTGCTCCCCGCTCCAGTAGTAGTTGTTTTTAACTACCAGCAGCATGTCGTCGCTCACCAGTAGGTCTTCGCGATACAAGATGCTGTTGCGAATGCCCAGGTTGAACTGCGTGGCGCGCTTGTTGCTGCGAGTGATAATCGCCGTCTGTGACATTCCGTCGCGACCATAGCAGTCACTGATGGTCTCTAACAGAAATTCGCCCGTAATCGCCTCAATGTCAGGGAATGCTTGTAGTTGTAGCTTGGGCGTGGGCAGTGAGTCCAGTTCCATAACCTGCCGCAGCAATGTAGCGTTGAACAAGATGCCCGAGTCGCTGGTTTGCCGTGCTATTGCTTTCAGCTGTGCGCTGATGGGTTCCAACCCGTAGCCTGATAGCGTGTCGGCCTTCATCGCTGGACTCTCGCTCTGGCCCACGGGCGGCAACTGCGCCACATCGCCCATGAGCATCAGTCGGCATCCCTGCCCATTGTACACATAGTGTATCAAGTCATCGAGCAAGCGGCCTGTGCCGAACATGGACGCCTCGGTCGTGCCGTTGGCAATCATCGATGCCTCGTCGACGATAAACACGGTGTTGGTGTGCTTGTTCTCGGCAAGCGCGAATGCTGCATCCAGATAGCCCGCTTGGCGATAAATGCGCCGGTGAATCGTGTAGGCCGTGTGACCCGACCACTCAGTGAACACCTGAGCCGCACGGCCGGTCGGAGCCAACAGCACCGTCTTGCGTTGCATCTCGTTCAGGGCCTTCACCATGGCACCTATCATCGATGTCTTGCCTGTGCCGGCAAAGCCATTGAGCAGTAGCACCGCATTCTCCTTACCATAGAACACGAAGTGCGCCATCTTGGCCACCAGTTCCCATTGTTCATCGTTGGGCTCGTAGGGCAAGTTGTCGAGGGTGCGCTGAGCAAAGTCGGCCACTAACGGATCGGCTTGAAGCTTGTTTTGTTGGCTCTGTGTGGGCATTTTAGATGATTTGGTGATACGAATTCCACAAAATTAGAAAAAATATGCCACATTACGCAATTTTTTCATTACCTTTGCAACGACTTTCAGTCAAGGAGTGATGCTCGAGTGGCTGAAGAGGCACGCCTGGAAAGCGTGTATACGTCAAAAGCGTATCCCGAGTTCGAATCTCGGTCACTCCGCAAGAAAATGAACCGGTGGATAACTCGCAATCGTTGTCCACCGGTTTTTTATTCATTCCAATCCTAATCACCGATTTGGGTTAATCGTTTTGATTCTCAGTTCGGTTCCCGTTCATTTCTGACATCAGGGATTACTGTGGGTCGTCTTCAGGTGCTTCGACCCATACGTAAGCACCCAAGTCAATGCCGTTGCCGGCAAAGCGGTCGTTGCCGTAGCGGTCGTAGCGGGCTTTCTCGGGGCAATAACTGCGGTTGCCGCGGGCTATGGCATCGCTCTCGTTGCGCAGTCGGTAGTCGAAGATGTAGTCCTCGCGCACCGTGTAGAACTTGGGGTCGCCCTCCCACACGCAGTTGATAAAGTGCGCGTCGTCCTCGCCGTCAGACTTGAGCAGGCAGTTGCGCATATAGATATTGTTGCCCTCGTTGTCGCCAATGTTCACGTCGTAGCCCATGCCGTAACTGATGCTGTTGTCAATGATGCAGTCAAGCGGCGAGAAGGTCTTGTCTTCGTCCTGAATCACCCAGGAGATATTCGGACCCTCAATGGTCGAGAACAGGTAGTAGTTGGCAAAGGTGCATTGCGTCATCCTGATTTTTCCGCCGATGAACGCCACCACGCCATAACGGGCATCGCTGAATTCGCAACCTTCGGCCTCAACCCAGGCATTGGCTGTGAGCAGCACATACTCGGCCGAGTTGTGTAGCACGCAATTGAACATGTGCAGCGCCACTCGGCTTTGGTCAACGCCGCCCACTTGCAGTCCCCAGGTAGAACTGTGCATATCCACATACTGCATCTCGTTGCCCGTGCTGCCGCCGTAGATAGCGATACCGTCCCACTGGCCCGACATGATGTCGAAACTGTACTGGCCCACCACATGGTCCAGACGGTCACCGCGCATCACGATGGGTTTGTCTTGTGTGCCTATTGCCTTGAGCGTGCCTCCCACCTTCATCCAAGCCTTGTCGTGGAACAGCAGGTTCACACCCGGCTCAATGGTGAGCGTAGCACCCGGCATCACGGTGAGCGTGTCGTAGACCACATAGGGCTTGCCGGCGCGCAAGGTGGTGTTTTGAGTCACTGTGTAGTCTTTAAGCCTAATCACATCTTGGCCGCAGGCTCGCAGTGTCACGCTCTGCTGCACACCGTTGGTTTCAAAATCAATGCGGTCAAACAGTTCCACGGGTTCGTCCTTGCCGGTCTCCGGCAGATACCCTTCAACAAAGATGTAGATACTGTCATTTCCACGAATCTCAATGTCGTGAAACTCCTCGGCCTTGGTGCCGTCCACATTCAGGTAGAAGCGCGCATCGCTCAATCCCGCCACCTTAATCGACGAGATGTTGATTTGCTTACTGCTCTTGTTGTACACCACAAACTGTTGTGTCGCACTGCCTTGCAGCGTGATGATGGTGTCAAAGCTGAGCGTGTCGCACGAGAACGAGAGTTTATCGTTACTGCTCGTCGTGAAATCGTCGTTGATGCAACCGGTGGTGAGCGTGGTCAGTGTCAGCACACAAGCGATTGCCAGGAGTATCTTTTTCATCTTCGGTTATCCTTGTTTTCTACTGTTTATAACGCAGTTTTTCGTTTTTTATTGTAGTTTGCCTTCATTTTTTGCGCCGCCGACGCATGAACAATGTCGCAATCAGTCCCAATGCCAGTAGGGCAAACACCCCGATGCCAATGTAGGCCAGCGTGCGTGTGTCGGTGCCGGTTTCAGTCGTTTTCTTCGCACCATCAGGCTCATCTGACGCTTCGTCGCCGCTTGCAGCTTCGGGTTTCTCGGTAATGTCGGGCTCCGGCTCGGCATAGGTCACCTCCACGATGTTCACTGCGTTGCCGCCACAGCCCTGACGACCCTGCGAGGTGACAATCACCTTGCTGCCATCGCGTGAGATGTCGAGCCCCACGGGATAAGAGTCAATGTCGATGCTCGCAATCATCTTCATGGTGCGCGTGTCAATCACGCACAGTTTGCTGGCTGAGTTGCAAGCCGCAAAGGCGAAGTTGCCGCTGGGCGACAGTTCAATGGTGCGGGTGCCGGTGCCCACCTGGCACGCTATCCAACCGGTCATCATGCCGGTTTTGGCTCCTTGTTGCTCCATTTTGTGGATGCAGTTCAGCACTGAATCGAGCGGAATCTTCTGCACAATGCCGGCTGAGTTGCGGCTGGCAAACAGGAACTTGTCGGTCATCACCAGGTGACGGGCATTGTTGATGCCTGTGATGCGGCCCACGTAGTGATAGTCTTTCATGTCAATCACACCAATGCCGCCGGCACCGCCCATGCAGCCCACCAGCAAGTAGCGGTCATCGGGCGTGTAAACCGTGCCGCGCAGCATGTAGCCGCTACCGCTGTCGCGGTCCACCTTGGCTGTAAGACTGTAATTCAAGTTGAGTTTGTAGTCTATGGTCACGCATGACACATAGTGCCAATCATTTGGGCTTGCACTCGAAATATCAATGATGCCCACGGTGTTGTTGCCCCAATGCGAGATGGCCATGTGTCGCCCATCGTGCGAGCATGCAACCATCTTGGGTAGCGGGCCTGTTTCCATTAGGCGAATGATGCTGTCGCTACGGGTGTCAATAATAGCCACTGCCGACGGGTCCTGCGCGTTGAGGTCAAAACTGCGGCGGTAGTAAGGCACCCACAGATAGCGACCCTTGTGCGAGAAGGCACTCTCTACAGGTCGGCCCCAAAAGGTGTTCAAGTTCTTGCTGTAGTGGGTAAAAGGGAACAGACCGCTCGGTTTGCTCCACAGTTTCGCATCTTTTTCGTCAAATTTGTGCCTAATCACTTTCAGCTTCTTGTTGGTCTTGGCATCATAAACTAACGTCATACAGCCTTCCAGCGAATTGACATAGAACTTCTTGCCGTCGGGTGAGAAGTTCACCGACTTGGGCGACAGTACATCGCTGTCGCGCGATGCCGCGGCTGCTGCCGACCAGTCGAAGTTCTGTTTCTTCGCTATCACTTTCAGCGACACAGCACCATCGGGAGCTGCGGCCGTGGCACCTATTTTCGAGTGAACCACCGGTGGAACTCCGGCGCCCTGCGATAGCAGTGGTATGCAGGCTATGATGCCCGTCACAATTTTTACGATACAGGTTCTCATGTCTGTTTATGTTTTGCGTTCTTGATGATTCTTACCAGTTCGCCCACCAGCATCACAGGCGATGTACCCACAATGATGAGCACCCACTGTTTCAAGCTTAGGGGCTCCACCTGGAACATCTTGTAGCCCAGTTGTACGATGGCCACCTGCCCCACGGCTATCACCGCCATGATGGCAAAGAACACCTTGCTCTCTTTCATGTTGCTGAATGCCGAGCTACCGCTGTCGTAGGCTTTGGCGTTAAACATGTTCCAAAACTGCAGGAACACGAATGTGGTGAAGTAGATTGCCATCTCGTCGGTCATGATTTGCGACGTGATGAAACTCCGGCCTTCGTCGGGCGAGTGGTGATGGAAGAGCAAGTAGATAAATATGGCCAACATTACGGCGGCAAACACCGTGCCCATCCCTATGATGAACTTGAACATGCGCCGCGTGATAATGGATTCGCCGTCCTTGCGAGGTTTGTCGCGCATCACACTGTGGCTGGGCGGGAGCGATGCCAGCGCCAGTGCCGCGAATGTGTCCATGATCAGGTTTATCCACAGCATTTGGGTCACTGTCAGAGCCGGCTGCTCGCTCAGGAACGATCCCACGCCCACTACCACGCAAGCGGCGAGGTTCACCGTAAGTTGGAACAAGATGAAGCGCTGAATGTTTTTATATAGTGAGCGGCCCCACATCACGGCCTTGCCTATGCTGGTGAAACTGTTGTCCATGATGGTGATGTCGCTTGCCTGCTTGGCCACTGCCGTGCCATCGCCCATCGACAGTCCCACTTGCGCCATGTTCAGCGCCGGGGCATCGTTGGTGCCGTCGCCGGTCACTGCCACCACTTCGCCGCGTTTTTGCAGCAAAGCCACAAGGCGGGCCTTGTCGGCAGGGCGGGCGCGCGACATGACTTTGATTTGCTTGGCGCGCTCGCTGGCTTCCTCATCGTTCAGTTGGGCAAATTCCTCGCCCGTTATCAGTGCGTCGGCACTGTCCTCGGGATGCCAAATCGCTACCTGACGGCCTATTTCGCGCGCGGTTCCAGGCGTGTCGCCGGTCACGATTTTCACTTCTATACCGGCTGCAGTACACTCCTTAATGGCATCTGGCACATCGGGTCGCACGGGGTCGCTAATGCCCACAATTCCGTCAAAGGTCATGCCCTCAATCACCAACCGATGGTCAGCGATGGGGCAGGGCGCATCGGCCGTGAGTTCGCGGTGCGCGAATCCCAACGTGCGCATCGCTTGTGACTGATATTGAAGCAACTGAGCAGTGATGTGCTCAAAGTCCACACCGCCGGCCATCGTGCCACAGTGTTTCACGATAATTTCCGAGGCACCTTTCACCAGCAGTAGGCGACGCCCGCTCCGGTTGCGAACCACGGTTGCCATATACTTGTTTACCGTCGTGAACGGGAGTTGAGCCTCAATCTCCCACTCGTCGCGTAGCGAGACGTAGTCAATGCCGGCAGACTCAAGCCATAGCAGCAGGGCACCCTCGGTGGGATTCCCGATTGCTTTATGCTTGTTGTCATCGGTTTTGTCAATAAATGCGGTTGAGTTGCAACCCATGTTCAGTGCGATGATGCGGCTGGCGTCATCGCTACTTAACCGGCCTGTTTCGGCCAAGCCGGGAAAGTACGCTTCCTGCACATGCATTTGGTTGCGTGTCAGAGTTCCTGTTTTGTCGGTGCAGATGATGGTTGTGGCACCCATTGTTTCGCAGGCGTGCATCTTGCGCACCAGGTTGTTCGATGCCAGCATGCGCCGCATGCTCAGTGCCAAGCTCAGCGTCACGCTCATCGGCAACCCCTCAGGCACGCTCACCACAATCAGCGTCACGGCGAGCATCAGCGTCTCAATCAGGTATTGTATCACTGATAGCGCATCGTGCTCCATGCCGTCAATGGCCAGCAACAGTAAGCGACCCACAATAATCAAACCGCCAACGATGTAGCTGCCGCGGGCTATCCACTTGCCCAATTGGTCAAATTGCTTCATCAGCGGGGTTTCCAGATCGTGTGCGATTTGTGCTTCGGTAAACACCTTGCCATACTCTGTGCGGTCGCCCACTTCAGTCACCTGCATCATGCCGTGCCCGTCGGCTACATTCGATCCGCGCAGCACTCGGTTGGTGGGGTAGGTGGCATCGGCCTTCATGTCTTCAGGCTTGTGCGACTTGTAGGCAAGTGGCTCACCGGTAAATGAACTCTCGTCAACGCTCATCGACACGCTGTCGAGCAACTCGCCGTCGGCAGGCACATTTTCGCCCGCATCCAGCATCACCACATCGCCCACCACCACGTCGCGTCGCGGTATTTGTGTCACCACGCCGTTGCGCATCACTTTCACCGCAACGTCGTCGTTCAGTTTGTTCAGTATCTCAAATTTCTTGTTGGCATTTACCTCTACCAGAAAGCCCACCAGCGTGGCTAGTACGATGGCGAGGAAGATGCCCACGGGCTCCAGCAACACCTCACTACTTAGGTGCAACCCCACATACTCATATATCGAGATGCCCACCGATAGCAGCAATGCCACCAGCAGTATCCTAATCAACGGGTCGTTAAAGCAGTCCATAAACTGTAGCCACAGTGACCGCTTTTTGGGCGGTGTGAGCACGTTCATGCCGTGTTGCGAGCGGCTTTGAGCCACTTGCGCGTCATTTAGTCCGGTTATTTTGTGCTTTTCAGTCATTTTAGTGTTCAAATGTTAGTCGTTGGCCGCGTTGGCTATCATCGATGCGTCCGTCTTGATAAACGAGGTGACCGTTCACCAGTGTGGCCCACACTCGCAGGTGCAACACGCAGCCTTCAAGCGGCGTCCAGCCGCACTTCGACAGCACGCCCCGGTCACTGACCGTGTATCCCTCAGGGTCAGGAGCAACCACGGCGATGTCGGCTTGGTAGCCTTTACGCAGGTAGCCGCGCTTCTCAATCTTGAATAGCTGTGCCGGGGCATGGCACATCTTCTCTACCACAGTCTCCACGCTCCATAGCCCGTTACGAGCATGCTCAAGCATGAGCGGTAGCGAGAACTGTATCATGGGCATTCCTGAGGCGGCGCGCAGACATCCGCCCTGTTTCTCGCTCAACAAGTGTGGCGCGTGGTCGGTGCCTATCACGTCAATCAAGCCCTCGTTCACCGCGCGGCATAGCGCTTTGCGGTCGGCATCGCTCTTCACCGCAGGATTGCACTTGATGCGGTTTCCTAAACGCTCCAAATCGTTGTCGCTGAAGGTTAAGTGAGCCAAGCAAGCCTCGGTAGTGATGCGTTTGTCTTCCAGCGGAGCGTTGCTCAGTAGCGCCAGCTCGTCGGCTGTGCTGATGTGCAACACATGCAGGCGGGTGCCGCACTTGCGAGCCAGCCTAATGGCGCGTTCGGTGCTCGCAAAGCAGGCTTCGCGGCTGCGTATCACAGCATGAAAGCGTAGCGGCAAATTCTCACCGTGAGCCGCAACCAGACGGTCACGATTGGCGCGAATGATGTCTTCGTCTTCGCTATGCACAGCAATGAGTGCGTCAACTTCGCTGAATAGTCGCTGCATGGCTTCAGGGTCGCTCAGCAGCATGCCGCCCGTCGACGAACCTAAGAAGGCTTTCACGCCGCACACACGGCTGTAGTCAACTTTCTGCACTTCGGCAAGATTGTCGTTTGTCGCACCTATGTAGAAACTGTAGTTGGCAAGACTGTTGAGAGCCGCTTGGGCATATTTTGCCTCCAGCGTCTCAACGGTGGTCGTGTTAGGTACCGTGTTGGGCATATCCATGAACGAGGTTACACCTCCGGCCACAGCTGCACGGCTTTCGCTGGCTATGTCGGCCTTGTGGGTCAATCCGGGGTCTCTGAAGTGCACATGGTCATCAATCACACCGGGCAAAATCAAACCCCCGCGAGCATCAATCGCCTCGCTGGCGCGACTCAGTAAATCGCTGCCTGGATGTCCGGCACACACTTCAACTATAATCTCGCCTTCAGTGACCACATAGCCCTGAAAGCGACGGCCTTCGTTCACAATCTCTCCGTTGTAGACGATTTTCATGCTTTCTTCTGTGATGTTTCGGTTGATGTGCGGCGAGTAAACTTCTTCTTGTTGAACCACGAGCTCCACTTCAGTTTAATCACGCCAAACAGCGCCTCGCTGAAGATGCCGCCGCTCATTTTGCTCGTACCCAGTTCTCGGTTCACAAACACGATGGGCACCTCAACGAGTTTGAATCCCATCTTGTAGGCGGTGAATTTCATTTCTATCTGGAAGGCATAGCCTTTAAACTTCACCATGTCGAAGTGTATGGCATCAAGCACCTCGCGCTTGTAGCACACAAAGCCCGCAGTGGTGTCATTAATTTTCATGCCGGTGATGAGGCGTACATATTTCGAGGCGAAGTAACTCATCAGAATGCGGCCCAACGGCCAGTTCACCACATTCAGCCCCGTCAGGTAGCGCGAGCCGATGCTCACATCGGCACCTTCTTCGCCACAGGCACGTTGCAGCGGTATCAAGTCTTGTGGGCGATGCGAGAAGTCAGCATCCATCTCAATCACATAGGCGTAGTCTTGAGACAGCGCCCATTTGAAACCCTCAATGTAGGCAGTGCCCAAGCCCAGTTTGCCGCTGCGCTTGATGATATGCACACGCTCGGGTTCCTCGGCAATGATGCCATCTACTATGGCACCCGTGCCGTCCGGACTGTTGTCGTCAATCACTAGCACATCGAACTTGTGCTCCTCGATGCCCAGGATCACATGGATGATATTGCTGATGTTCTCCTTTTCGTTATACGTCGGGATAATGATTAAACTGTCTGCTTTCATCGCCTTTTAATCTTGATTTCATGCCATTCTATGGCCATTCGCTTGACTTCAAACTACAAATTTATATATAATTATCTTATTAAAGCGAATTTTTTCTCTGAAATTTCTCTTTTTTCTTTTTCCGCACTATATAACAGCAATCACACTTATTTGCCCCATTTCTTGTATGTGAACTTATTTTGTGCTATATTTGCAAATGCATTGTTTTTAATAAATTATTAAAGCGCGATAAAAATAATTAATCAAATGTAGCTTGACAATTATGAAAAAGATACTCTTATCACTCATTCTCACCGCCATGTGCGGCATGATGGCCGGCGCTGCCACCAACTACGAAATTAACATTGCCGGTACTGAAGTCACCAGCGACAACTGCAGCCGCATCGCCGCTGCCAGCAACAATGACATCCAGAGCGGCTACGCCGTGTATGACCCGAGTTCGAACACCCTCACGTGCTACAACCTCAAGATTTATCGCACGGGGCAAGACAACTACGGCATCCACAACCGCAAGTGCGACAACTTGACGATTGTCTTCCGTGGCACCTGTGATGTGACATGTTCCGATAATGCCTTGAAGCTTGAGCGAAGCACAACAATCCAAACAGCTTCAGGTAGTATCACTTCATTATACTCAGCGGCCAGAATTGTTGTCAATCTCAAAAGCTACTCCTATTATTTTAAGGGGGATGGAGAAATTTATATTACCTCAAATCAAGATGGCTACGAAGCCATCAAGGGCGAGGGCCTCAGTTCCACGAAAGTGTATTTCCAGGGTGGTTACGTCTTAGCTGAGAGTGCCAAACGATCGGCCGTGAGCTCGTTTACCGCTTATGCCTCAGGCGGTAGCGTCAAGGTCCGCGGCAACGGTTCAAATGCCAGCGTGAGTGATGTGTATTTTTCGTTATCGGGTAGAGAGGAAATTCTTGAACCCTATGGCGCTTATGTGAAGAGCAACAGCATTTATAATGCTTCCGGTTCTCAAATCAAGAGCGAAGATATCTACATTAGCGACGACTATGTAGCCCTGCTGAAAGTGAATTACTTCCCCGACGCCAACTTCCGCAACTACCTTCTGGGACTATATCCCAAAGGATATATCACCACCAGCGATGTGAATGCCAGAACTTCTTTGAATGTATCGGGCAAATCTATAGCCAGCCTTGATGGCGTGAGCTATTTCAGTAAACTCACCAATCTTGATTGCAGCAACAACAATCTCACCACGCTGCCCGCTCTTCCCGCTGATCTTTATGTGTTGAAATGCAACAACAACCACCTCACATCTCTTCCAAACCTCACTTCAAAATTGCAAGACATAGACTGCAGCAGCAATTCTTTCTCGGGGTCTTTATACATCACAGGATTTAAAGCTTTGACAAAACTGAATATCAGCAATAACACTTCCCTCACCTCTTTATATTGCAACGGCAATGCCTTGACCAGCCTGAATGTGAGCAATTGCACCACTCTGGCCACATTACATTGCGGCAACAACCTGCTCACCGCGCTCCCCACGCTGCCCAACTCGCTGCAGAGCCTGGACTGCTCGAGCAACAAATTTAGCGGCAAACTCACTGTGGGAGGTTACAGCGCATTGACAACGCTCAATGTGTCAAACAACACGGGCCTAACCTATTTCGAGTGCTGGGGTAACGCATTGACAAGCCTCAACGTGCAAGGCTGCACCGCACTGGAAACCCTGGACTGCGCCAACAATGCATTGACATCGCTGCCATCACTACCCTCTAATCTGAAAAGGCTGAACTGCAGTGCCAACCGGCTAACTTCGTTGTCATCATTACCCAGCGGACTCATCACTTTAGCGTGCGCCGCTAACCAGATCAACTCACTGTCGGTGAAAGGCCTGAACTCACTTGAGGTCTTAACGATTTACGACAACCAAATCAAGGAGAGCGCGATGGGGCAGCTTGTGAACGACTTGCGCACCATTCCTGCCGGAAAAACAGGTGATTTCCTGGTGCACGGCGGCTCTGGCGAAGGCAATGTGATTACCCCCGCGCAAGTGCTCAAAGCCCGCGGCAAGCGCTGGTTGCCCCAGCAATACAAGAATGACACCTGGAGTGAGATTTTGGTGGGCGATGTGAACGGCGACGGTGCTGTGAACGTGAGTGATGTCACCACGTTGGTGAATATGATTTTGGGAACTGTAACCAAAGACCCGCAACGTGCCGACATTGACGGCAACGGCTCGGTGAATGTTTCAGATGTCACAGCCCTTGTCAACCTCCTACTCGGTGTCAACTAATTAGAAACTGTATCAAAAGCAAAAATGACCTCGAAGAGGCCAAGCGGCTCGGAGAGCCACAATGTGATTAACACCATGCAAGAGCCTCGAAGAGGGTCGCAGCTTGGTGATAGACAGCGACTTAAGGTCGTGCCTCGAAGAGGAACTTCAACATCCTCAATGCATCATCTTGCCTGATAATTCATTTTGATTTGCTTTTTGATACAGTTTCTTAATCAAGGACAACTGTCATCTCAACGGCCTATAAGATACAGGGAATGCGGCACACCGCGTTCCCTATATTTAGTTTTGTGTGAGAATAAGCTTGCTAGTCTTTATTGATGGCATTCAGGTCGAGGACCAGACCTTCGCGGGCGAGTAGGGTAGAGGGGAATACCTCTCGGGCTTGCTCAAGCAGTACGCTATTGTCTTGATAGCGGTTGCTGAAGTGCCCGATAATCAACTGCTTCACACCGGCATCTCGTGCCACGGTGGCCGCGTCGCGCGCCGTGCTGTGATAGCGCTTGCGGGCCTGCACGGCACACTCGTCGCCGTAGGTGGCCTCATGGTAGAGCCAGTCAACACCTCGCACCGCGTTAATCACCCGCTTCGACAGCATCGTGTCAGAGCAATAAGCATAACTGATGGCGGGGTCGGCGTCGGTAGTCAACTCGCTGTTTGGAATCACTAAACCACCGGGTGTCACGTAGTCCTTGCCCTGCCGCAAGTTGTTCATGTAGTGTTGAGGTACCTCATGCCGGAGCACTGCCTCGGGATTGATGTGCCGCAACTTGGGCTTCTCGGCAAACAAGAATCCCACCGCCGGAATGCGATGCCGCAGCGGGAAGGTGGTCACCGTGATGCCATTGTCCTCATAAATCACCGCTTTGCGAGGCTCTATGATGTGGAAACGCAATTCGTAGGACATGTCACGGCAAAAGTAGTCCATCAGCCGCTTGAACTGTTCGGCTCCCTCTTCAAAAATGTGCAGCGTCACGCTACCGGTCTTGCCCAGTAGCGCCAGAGTCGACAACAACCCCGGCAAACCGAAGCAGTGGTCGCCGTGCAAGTGGCTGATGAAGATGTGGTTCAGTCGCGAGAATTTCAGTTTCATACGCCGCATCTCCAGTTGGGCACCCTCGCCGCAGTCAATCATGAACAGATTGTCGCGAATGTTCAGCACTTGGCACGACGGCAAGTGCTGAAGGATATGTGACTCTCGAATTCGGTATCGACACCTACGGCCGCTACTTCACAATGGTAACCGTCGGATACTGATTACCTGAAAAAGACATTCTAAAAACCCATAACCGAGAGGGGCTGGCACAACACCAGTCCCTCTCCTATTTCCAGTCACCTTTGTTTAGGGAATCAGAGTTCTCGGTGTCCTCGGAGTTCTCAAGTGTACGCAGTTTAAACGAAACTGCTTTCAAGCAAGAGCAAAGTGAACTCGTTCACTAATTGCCGAGGGAAATCTGTTATTCAATCTCAGCCTCGTTAGAGACATTGAAAAAATTTTGCACATTTTTATCCCTACCTGCACCTTTGTAACAAAAAAGCATTAACTTTGTAATCGGAAGTCGAGCAAAAACTAGCAAAGCTTCCGCTAAAATATTGAAATAAAGAGCGTTTTGCTCATCACTCTTTGTTGAGAACTTAGGAACTTTTCAAACAAGATAGGAGGATGACAAGGCGGCTCTCACGCTATAGCGTGGGCTGCTTTCACATCTCTATCTTTGGTATCCTAAGACCATCAACAAAAGGTGGGGCAATGTCAGTCCACGCTTTTATTGTTTAATACCCGAATGGACTGTAAGGGCGACCGAATATTTTAAAAAAAATATGAAATGTTTCTTTTTATTTATGACATTGTTTATTGTTCAAATTGTTTCTGCACAAGGGAATCTTCCTGGCGGCTTTGAACATATAATTGAGGTGGGACAATACTCTGATTGGGGGAGAGGATATCTTACGATAACTGATGATAATGTAGTGAGAGTATATGAAGAAGGCAAATTAAAAGGTTTATACAATCTTACTTACTTTCCAATTAAAAATGAAAAAGGAAAAGTAAAAGAATTATATAAAGGCGATCTTGTTCTTGAGGTAAATGGCGAATCGGCAAAAGGATGGACAAAAGAACAGTTTTATAGGAAGGTTGATAATTGCAAGGATGTGATAACCTTTAAGGTGAGAACAAAATTTGATGATGGAATAAAAGATAGAATTGTGAGTATTCAACCAAAAAATGAACTAGATGATGACTTAAAACCGTTTGGAAATGATTTTACACTAAAAGATGTTAAAGGGATAACTCCAGAACAGGAACGTAAAAGTAAGTTAGTAAAAGGAACATTATTTGATGAAAGGACCGATAATGATTATGATTTCTTTACATGTACGAAATACGATTATCTGATAACCAGTAATAATCCCTTATTAGACAAAGATATATTAAATAAAATAGGTTGCGCTGATATGAAACAAGATGACGAATCCCCAGACCTTCTGTTTACAATTGCAAGGGATGCAGATGAAAGTATCAGCTCTACATATATTCCACCCACAAGCAGAACCGTTAATGTTGGGAGCAAAACAAGAACGCAGTATAATTATATAACAAAACAAAATGATTATATTACCACACAAAAGAATAAAACGATATACGAAGGAGGCTATACACATGAAACTAAAACCATGGATTTGTTCCTTGAGATTGCCGCTTTAGATGTTAAACGTATTAATGATAAAACCATAACATATCCGCCAATAGTATGGCAAGCAACGGTGAAACGCCATGTATCTGATGCTGCTAAAGATTTTGAAACAAGTAAGAATTTTATGGCTTGGGCAACTTGGATGAATTTCCCGCCATATGACAGGCGCGTGATTGTTGAAAAAACTATTTACGCGCCATTGGGTGTGATATGCGACAGCAATGATCCCAAAATCATAGTTGCCGTGGAGTCGGGCTCAAGAGCAGAAAAGGCAGGGTTGAGACCAGGCGATAAGCTTTTGAAAGCAGAATCTATGCATGACATCTGGAAAAAAGACATTAAAAAAGGAGCTAACAAAAATGGCTGGAAGGCATTAGATGAATGGTATGCAAGATATGACCTAAACATAGAGATCAAGCGCGGTAGTGAAAAAAAGAAGTTGGTTTTAGACCAAATGAAATTAGAGTTAAGTCGTGTGTATTGGATCGGTGCTAAGTAGTGTTGTGAATAATCACTAACATTTCTATGCATAGGAGCGGTTACCGTACTTTTGTGGTACGATAACCGCTTTTTCATAAAATAGGCGGTGGTTCGGAAAACCAAATGAATTTTGTTTTCTCTCACCTTGAATTATTTTTTCTTATGCAACAATACATTGTCTCAATCGGCCACAAACTTCCCAAAATTGGGAAGATTTAGCGACAAGCAGCATCGGTACTAAGTGGGAGCAGTTTATCCAAGCGCAGTCTCGTACTCTGCAATATCTTTGGCAAGCCTGTTTAATTCAATGCACTGCTGGCGAGTGATGGTGCGCCTTTCGTTGTGGTGCTCCCACGGTGCAACCAGCAACAGTTGTCCCGTGGCACAAACATGAAACTGACGTCCTGATGGTTTCTGCATAGGTGCAAAACCATTCTCGAACAGTACGATTAGAGGCAATCCTGCGATGAATGCCCTTCGCAACATGTAGATTTTTGCCTATTATTTGACCTATATCAACCCCAGTGAGAGAAATATTGTTTCCCTTTGTAACGAAGTAATTGACAAAATCATTAGCAAATGGCTGATATTATTGTTCAAAATATCTCGGAATCAGATTATAGCGCAATTCTGCAACAGGCTGTTGCACTTATTGATAACACAAGAACTATTGTCGCAAAAAGTGTTTGTGCGGCAATTGGAGCGACTCATTGGGAATTGGGAAAACTACTATATGACCGCAAATTGGAGAGCACTCATGGTAGTAGTGTCGTCAGGCGTTTGGCTGCGGACCGAAAGGAACGCTATCCTCAAATGGGCATGTCACCCCGTAACTTATGGTATATGAAACGTTTCTACGAGAGATTTTGCGACTGTGACCCAAAAGTGCAACAGGCTGTTGCACTTTTGCCTTGGGGACACACTTTGAAGTTGATGCAGAAGTTCGGAAACGATGATGAAGCCATTCTCTATTATGCGCAAGAAACCGCTGAAAAAGGCTGGAGCAGAGATTTGTTGGTCAATGCCATCAGTATGCAAATGCATTTGAGAAAGAGAGAATCAATTGACAATAATTTTAGCCTGACATTACCTGAAACCCAGTCGCAACTTGCGAATGAGGTATTTTGTAGCGGTTATAATCTTGGTTTTCTTGGTGTCAAAAATCCGATTCTTGAAACAGAGCTTGAAGCGAGACTCCTAATCCTCACACATTCAAATAATCAGTATTAATCAGTATTAATCAGATTAATCCGCTTTTTCCCTCCTCGACTCCCAAACTCCTCAACTCCTTAGAAATATTTGCGATTAACATCGTTTTCTATCCCCCAATCCATTATCTTCGCCCACACGTCCACCCGCATAAGCGCTCTTTGACATATTACCCCTGAGCATAATCAGTCGGATGGTCGTGAGGCACCGCCTCACGAGATAAATAACGACCCCCGATGGGCTCGGGGGAAATGTTGAAGCACGAGTCAGCCAAAGGCTGATGTAAGAATAAAAAAGATTTGTTCTTGGATTTTGAAGGATTTCTCGTGCGTCAGCACGACTCCATACTCTCACGAACGCAGTACAATCCAGAACGAACCCCGAAGGGCTCGGGGAGATGGTGCAGCAAGAGTCAGCCGAAGGCTGGTGCGCGGTGCCGAAGGCAGCACCACTCGACCCAACATAAGCGGTACAATAATTAACGAAAGCGGTACAATAATTAACGAAAGCGGTACAATA
>CAMKGM010000059.1 GCA_946412245.1 uncultured Bacteroidales bacterium | reverse complement strand
TTTATTCTTTTAGTGACAATGACGGCGTGCATGGCAGCATGGGCGGCCGAACCTTACGCAGTTTACACCCAAAGTAACAAAACCCTTACTTTCTACTACGGCACAAAACCCAGTGGGGCTTTTGGCCTGAATAGTGGCATCAACGATACAGAATGGTACAATTACGGCACCTATGCCGCTGTAGAGCGAGTGGTCTTTGATCCATCGTTTGCCCAAGCACGCCCCACCACTACCGCTTACTGGTTTTACGAAATGGAAAACCTCACCAGCATCACGGGATTGAACTACCTCAATACCAGCGAAGTTACAAATATGCTTGGAATGTTCTGGGATTGCAAAAACCTCACCTCACTTGATTTGAGTAGCTTCAACACGGCAAATGTGACCGACATGAGGTTTATGTTTAATAAATGCGAAAATCTGACCTCACTTGATGTGAGTAGCTTCAATACTGCAAATGTGACTGATATGTTTGTAATGTTCTGGGATTGCAAAAACCTCACCTCACTTGATGTGAGCAGTTTTAACACTTCAAATGTTACCGACATGTCAGGAATGTTCCAAGGTTGCTCAAGCCTGACAAGCCTCAACGTGAGTAGTTTCGACACACGCAATGTAACCAACATGAGGTTTATGTTTAATCAATGCGAAAATCTGACCTCACTTGATTTGAGTAGCTTCAATACTGCAAATGTGACCAACATGAAAAACATGTTCGAGAATTGTGATGAACTTAAAACAATTACCGTGGGCAGCACTTGGAGCACAGAGGCAGTAACCATCTCAACAGATATGTTCGCTAATTGTTTCAAAATCGTGGGTGGTGCAGGAACCACCTATAGTTCAAGTTACACCGATGCCTCTTATGCCCATATCGACGGCGGCATCGACAATCCAGGCTACCTCACGGGTGCAACCTACGACTTGTGGATTAATGGAGTGCAGGTCACCTACGCTAACCAGAACGGCGTTACCGGTCCTGGCATCAGTGGCTCGGTAACCTACGACCCCAGCACCAACACCCTGACGCTCAACAACGCCACTATCGACCGGGGGGAGCTCTCGGTAGTTGCAATCAGTACTGCCTATGGTTCTCCCGCCAATTTTAAAATCAAACTTGTGGGCGACAACAAGATTCTTGCTAACTCTAACAGCATTGCCATAAACGCAAAAGAATCGCAGGGCTTTACAATTTATGGTTCAGGAACCCTCAACAGTGGCGGCGCACTATACCTTGATGCACACGACCACTTGACCGACCATGCCGCAGTGTCCTACATCAAGGATTGCTCGGTGTATTTTGATAATATTTTGTCTGAGGGTTATGAGGAGTGCCTTACCATCGACAACGCCGATGTGACGGCCGAATACCTGAGTGTGGGCAGCGATCACAACGGTTACAATGGTCTTAATCTCGTCAACTGCTATGTGGCATCACCTGCCAATGGAGTGGTTGGTGATGGATGCATCACTGTGGATGGTAATGAATGGCAAGGTCATGTCGAAATCAAGCGCTCGAGCATTACTGGCGATGTGAACGGCGACGGCAAGGTGAATGTGACCGATGTTACCACACTGGTGAACATGATTCTGGGCGTTATCCCCAAGAACGAGGAACGTGGCGACGTTGACGGCAATGGCATTGTCAACGTCTCCGACGTCACCGCCCTCGTCAACATCATCCTCAAGCAATGATGATAGTTGGTTCAGATGCCCTCTAGCCCCTCTAGCATTTCCAGATAGTCTAGTAGGGCTAGAGCATCTAGAAAACTGACAACTGGAAACTAACAAAAAAACAACAGCTAATTTTGCAATAAAACGTTAAGCAACCTATAACAAACAGAATTAAATTGATTAATATTCACTTAAATATAGTTTCAACATGAAGAAATTTACAATTTTCTTGATGATTACAGCCCTGTGTGCCATCGCAGGACGCGCACAAGAGCTGACGGCCATGTTCGGCGCTGCCGAGTCGGCCACTGCCTATTATGAGCAAGGCTGGGACAGCGAAGCCGAGTTCAACACTTGGACTTACACGTCTACCAGCGCCCAAACGTGGAAACTGGGTCAAGCACCCAAGTCATTCCAAACCATTGATCCGGCGAGCAGCTCGTCGATGATTCTGAACTACTACGGCGGTCAAAACGAGGTAGCCACCTCGCCCGCCATCAACATCAAACCGGGTAGCACGCTGGAATTCTACTGCTATGCCAGCGGCATCTATTTGGTATATGGAGCATGGAAACTCTATGCCATTGTTGATGGCACTTCTACCCTGCTCATTGACCAGTTCCTCTGGGCGCAAGACGCAGGCTACGACGGCCCCAGTTGGGAGAAGTTTAGCGTTGACTTGAGCACGTATAGCGGCAAGTCGGTACAGTTCTCGTTTGTCTACGAAGGCGACTACGGCGAGGACGAGGCCATCGACGGCTTCAAGATATTGGAGACCAACGCCGGTGAGGATGCCACCGTGAGCATCAAGGAGGGCCAGAGCGTGCACTTCATGGATCAGAGCACAGGCAATCCCACCTCATGGTCATGGACCTTTGCCGGTGGCACACCCGCCACAAGCGAGGAGCAGAACCCGGTGGTGACCTATGCGAAGGCCGGCACCTACGACGTAACGCTAACCGTGAGCGATGGTGCATCGACATCAACCTACACTCGCGAAGCATTTGTGACCGTGAGCGGCGAAGCGCCCATCGCACATGTGGGGCTGCCTGAGGGAGCCTACCTGTCGCCCTGGGTATTCATGTTCGTGCCCACACAAGTGCCTCTCACCTTCCAAGACGCGTCGACGGGCAACCCCGAAACCTGGCAGTGGACCTTCCAGGGCACCGACGTGGCATCGAGTAGCGAGCAAAATCCTACCGTGACCTATCTGCAAGAAGGCACCTACGGACTGAAACTCGAAGTGGGCAACGAGCTGGGAAGCAGCGTTGATGAGTACACCAGCAACGCTATTCAGGCCGGCGGCGAACAGGAAATTTGGAACATTGCACCCCAGGAGAACAGCGACCTGACAATGCTGGAGATGGGCTGGTATGGCAACTATGCCGGCACCAACTGGCTGGGCATGGGCGAATTTGCCGAACACTTCGACGCTCCCCTTGCCGACGCGCAAATCAAGCAAGTGAATGTGTACTTCGGCAAGACTACCGCCGTATCGACCGATGCCGACATTGAGATGAAGATTATGGCAGCCGGCGAAGACGGAATGCCCGGTCAGGTGATGGGCTCAACCAGCCTCAAAGCCGGCGAACTGGCCTATGACCCCACTACGGTCAATGCCACTGAGTTTGTGTTTGACAAGCCTATTGATGTGCCTGCCGGCACTGAGTTCTTTGCCGTTGTGGGCCCATTCCCCAACCAGAATGGCGACGACATTGCCATCTTGCTGTGCCGCCGTGGCGAGGGCGCCAAGTGCACCGGCTACCAGTTCGTCTATGACGAGGACGGCGACTACAACTACCTGGAGACGGGCAAGTGGTATCAAAATGTTGACGATCCGTTGTCAATGGCAGTCGCTCCGCTGCTGAGCTACAGCACCTCAAGCACCACCGCCGTGAACAGCGTGACCGACGGCAAGCAAGTGAAGGACCGCACCTACTACAACCTGGCCGGCATGGCAAGCAGCAAGCCCTTTGACGGCGTGAACATCATCGTCACCCGCTACACCGACGGAACACAGTCAACCACTAAGGTGCTCCGATAAAAGCAATCAGCCCGGGCGTGAAGTGTGATTTTTTGTAAAAATTGTCATTTTCAATACCCCCGAAACCTAAAAAACTGCAACGAAGTGCAAAATTGTGGGTCATTTATGATTATTATTCAAAGAATAATTGCTTACTTTGCACCGCTAAAATCAGAACGAAAACATTTTAAACACTTTAAATTTTACAATTATGTCTGAAATTGAAGAAAGAGTAAAATCGATTATCGTTGACAAGTTAGGAGTAAGTGAAGCTGAAGTTACTCCCGATGCAACTTTCCAGCAGGATCTTGGTGCCGATTCTCTTGACACCGTTGAGCTGATTATGGAATTTGAGAAGGAATTTGACATTCAGATTCCCGACGAGAAGGCTGAGTCGATTCAGACTGTGAAAGACGCTATCAGCTACATTGAAGCTGCTAAAGCCGAATAATAAACACACAGAAACTTAGATTTTCTACTCCCTACATGGAATTAAAGAGAGTTGTGGTAACTGGTCTTGGTGCCATCACTCCCATCGGACTGGACGTTGAAACCACTTGGAAAAACGCTCTGGACGGTGTGAGCGGTGCTGGACCTATTACTCATTTTGATTCTTCGCTCTTCAAGACGCACTTTGCGTGCGAGGTGAAGGGCTTTGACCCGGCCAACTATCTTGACAATGCCGAGGACCGTCGCGAACTGAAAGATTTCAAGCGCAACGACCTCTACACGCAATATGCCATGGCCGCGGCCAAACAGGCTGTAGACGATGCACACTTGCTCGACGAGGGAATAGACCGCAACGAGATTGGCGTGATATTCGCATCGGGCATTGGCGGACTCCACACCTTTGAAGATCAGGCAGGTTACTATGCCAAGCACGAAGCCGACGGTCCCAAGTACAGCCCGTTCTTTATCCCGACGATGATTGCCGACATCGCTGCCGGACAAATCTCGATCAAGTACGGTTTCCGCGGACCTAACTACGGTATTGTATCGGCTTGCGCAACATCGACCAACGCACTGATTGACGCCTTTAACCTGGTGAGAATGGGTAAGGCCACTGCCATCGTGACCGGTGGTAGCGAGGCACCCATCTTCCCTGCCGGTGTGGGCGGCTTCAACGCTATGAAGGCCATCTCAACCCGTAACGATGAACCTGAAAAGGCTTCGCGCCCCTTCAGCGCTTCACGCGACGGTTTCGTGATGGGCGAAGGCGGTGTGTGCCTCATCTTTGAGGAACTGGAGCATGCTCTGGCTCGTGGTGCCAAAATCTATGGCGAGGTGATAGGCGGTGGCATGAGCGCCGACGCTTACCACATCACCGCCAGCCACCCCGAAGGTTTGGGTGCCAAGTTGGTGATGGAACGCGCCATTGAAGATGCCGGCATCAAGCCCGAGGATGTGGACTACGTCAATGTGCATGGCACCTCAACCCCCGTGGGCGATGTGTCGGAGGCTCAGGCTCTGGCTCAAGTATTTGGCCAGCACGCCTACCAAATGAACATCAGCTCCACCAAGTCTATGACAGGACATATGCTGGGCGCCACCGGTGCCATGGAAGCGCTGTTCTGCATCAAGGCTTGCCAGGAGGACATTGTGCCGCCAACCATCAACCATGCCGACGACGACAATGACGAGAATATTGATTACAACATGAACTTCACCTTTGGCAAAGCCCAGAAACGTGTCGTCAATGTTGCATTGTCTAACACCTTCGGCTTCGGCGGACACAACGCAAGCATCATCGTCAAGAAGTACACACGTTAAACAAGCACTGCTGTGTTTAACAATCTCATATCATCGATAAAGCTCCTTTTCTCCAAGGATAAGGAGCTTTACGTTTTTATACACAGCATCACGGGTTTTTACCCGAAAGACATCAGCTACTACCGTCTGGCACTGGTGCACCGCTCCATGCCCGTGAAGGATGAACACGGACACTGGGTCAACAACGAGCGCCTTGAATATCTGGGCGACGCCGTGCTCGACTGCGTGGTGGCTGCTTATCTCTACAATCACTTCCCTGAAAAACACGAAGGCTTCCTAACCTCTACCCGCGCCAAGATTGTGCAGCGCGAGAGCTTGAACCGCATCGGTGAGTCGTTCCATCTGAACACACGCATCAAGGCCATGTCGCACTCCACATCGCACAATTCCTACATCAGCGGCAACGCACTCGAAGCACTTGTGGGAGCCATCTTTCTGGATCGCGGGTTCAAGGCGTGCCAACGCTTTATTGAGGGTAAAATTATTGCCGACCACCTGAACATCAACGACCTAATCAAAACCGAACAGAATTTCAAGTCAAGGCTCATTGAGTGGACGCAGAAATACCGCATCAGCATCGAGTTTGAGCTCATGGACACCTATAGCGACAGCTTTGGCAATCCAATATTCCGCACAGGTGTGATTCTGGGAGGCATCTATGCAGCCGACGACACCGGCTATAGCAAGAAAGAGTCGCATCAAGGCGCTTCGAAAAAGGCACTGGAACGCCTGCGCAACGACAAGCTGTTTCGCGAGCGAGTTCTCGCCACGGCCTCACCCCAAAACTAATCCCCAATCGCACACTTTTCGCCACTCATTTTGACCCACAAATCCAATCGGTCACTTTCCGCCACTGATTTTGATCTATAGACTCAATCGGTCATTAGGCCGAAATGGGCTAAATCTTACCACCCGACTTGACGCAATGCCGAAGTCAGAGAAAAGGTGAAAGCTCCTGTCCAGTCGCGGATGGGAGCCTTCACATCAAGTTACTATAATATATTATGATAAGGTTGTTTCGTCAATGCCGTCCCGGCTCACAGGAGCCGGAGCAGCATGTTCATGGCAGTTATCTTATTTCAATACTTTCATAGTAGATTGAGAGCCGTCGGTGTAGGTGGTCACGACAATGTTCACGCCATCAAATGGCTTGTCGCTCATCACACCGGCGATGTTCACATACTTCACAGTAGCCACCTGCTTGCCGGCATTCACATTGTTCACGCCGGTTGAGGTACCGGGATTGGGACTATTGAAGTCGTCAACACACACATAACCCGGTGTGTTCATGCCCCACTGACCCACATCGCTACTTGAGAGTACAAACTTCACGCTGCTGACGACGCCCAGCGGTGAGAGATCTACCCACTTCCATTCATTGAGGATGTAGTGGTCGGCAGTGTTCTCTGAGCGCAGGTCGGCCAGATAAGCCTCAACGGTACCTGTCACGGCCTTGCTCTCATTGTAGCCGGTGATGGTGAGTTTGAACCAGTCACCCTGCTCAAACTTCTTGGCAATAGCGTCACCGTTGAGCATACTGCTATAAGCATAGGCTGAATTGGTGATGTACATGCCGGTGAGTTGCTCGCCATCCAAATTGTTGGTCACGTCAATCGAGGTGCCGCTCGGGTAAGCCACACAATAAGTAGCCGAACCGTTGTTACCGCTACCCACAGCACCGTGGAACTGGTCGTCCAGACCGTTGAATGCCGTAGAGGTTTGGTTGCTCATACCGAAACCGAACCACCAGCCTCCGTAATCGGCCACATGGAAGGCGTAAGAGCCGCTGTAGAACACATCGTCGTCGTTATCGCCAGAGAAGTAACTTTCCTCGGGCAGATAATTGTCTTCGAATGTTGCGGTCACAGGAGCGCCCAACACATACACACCGGTCTTGGCAACAGCCGTCTGGCCGTCGGCACTTGTCACAGTGAGTTTGTAACCATAGGTGTATTCAGGGGTCACCGTCACGGTCGCATCGGTACCCAGCACATTATTCATCTGGTCGCGCCATTCATAGGTGTATGGTTCCAGACCACCGGTCACCTCAGCCTCGAGAGTGGTGCTTGCACCTGTTTCGATAGCGTCAAACGGATGAGCCAAATCAATGGCAAGCGTAGCAGGGGCGGTCTTGAACACCTCGGTTTCCACCACTTCGCTTTGAGCCTCATCCAGGGCTGAAACGAGCAGGAAGTAAGCCTTATAGTCGGTGTTGGCTTCCAAATTCTTGAACTGCGTCGACACCTCGGTATCGGCAGCAACATCAACGGGTGTGGTAGCAAGCAGGTCGTCGGCAGTAGGAGCCTTTGCGGGAGCTTTTTGAGCTGCACGCTGCGGTGCTGGTGCTGCGCTCTCCTGCTTCTCAATCATTGAGAAGAGTTGGCCGCTCACATTCCACTTGGTCTTCACGGTAGCGGTTGTTTGCTTCACATTGGTCACCACAGGATAACCCTCGGCAATCTCAGGAGCCACAACCACGATTTGTGCAAATTCGTAAGCGCCCACGGTAGGATTCTCGGCAGGACGCTCCACACCATCGGCATCGGTGGTGACGAAGTCAACCGGCAAACCTATCTGCAAGCCCTCAGCACTGGTCAGGTGCAAGTCGGTTTCACTCAAGAACTCTGCCTGCTTCACAATGTTGCCGCTGCAACCTTCCATGGCATTGAGTGCGTCGATGTCGGTATCGGCAAGCACTGTGGCGCCATAAAGTGCATTGTTCACAAACTGGGCCTTGCCCATAAAGTTAGCGTGAATGAACATGGCAGCGGTAGCTGATGTCAAGTTCTGGAACAGGTTGTTTTGCAAGAGAATGCCTTCGTACGAAGCGGGATTGCGCGTAGCGGTATAGTAAGCATATCCACCATTACCGGCAATGCGCACCGTGTTGTTGTAGAGCGAGATATAGGAATTATCGCCATCTATCTCTATGCCGGCGCTGCTGTTGCTCGGCGAGTTGGTGATGTTCACCACATTGTTGTATACGAGAATGGGCTGGTTGGCTGTTCCGTGCGACTCCATGCGCAGCTCTATACCACCATTGTAGTAATTGGTGCTGTTGGTAATCTTATTACCCGCTATCACAGCATTGCCACGCACGCGTGCAACATCAATGCCCCAATAACCGGTCCTTTGGGTCGTGGACTGATTGATGGTGTTGTTTTCAACAATCATATCGTCCTCGTCATAGACATAGATACCCTTCGATCCAGCCTCGCTGATGGTGTTGCCACGCACCACAAGGCCTTTCTCGCGGGTGAGTGCAACATAGTTGGTGCCACCCAGAGCAAGAGCAATGTAACCGCCATCGAGCACATTATTCTCAAAGGTACCGTAGTCGTTGTTGCAATTGTCCTCGCTACCGGCTGAAGTCTTCACCAAATTGATGCCGCTGTAACCGCTGGTAACGGGAGTAGCGCTCACATGGCACTCACGCAGGGTGAAGTGACGGCTGCGGTCGTAGGTCTGAATCACATAATTGTATTCGCTCTCTTTTGCGGGAGCGAAGGTCATCTTCTCGATGGTGACATAAGGAGTGTTCTCGACAAACACCATACCCTTCTTATACGACGATGAGCCAGGCATATATTCACTGCTGCCCGAACCGGTCACAATCACCTCGTCGCGGTTGCCGTTCAGGCTCGTGAAGGTGATGGTGTTCTGCTCGCTCACACCAGGAACGCTGGCAAACCAGATATTCTCGGCGTAGGTACCACCCTCAACCTGGAAGGTCACGGCGCCCTCAATACCGCCTTGCAGTGCTGCGGTTGCTGCCGCAAAGTTGGGATAGTTGGCGGCCTCGCTGGCACCAATGATGTAGTTACCTTTCAAACCGGCCTTGATGGTGCGGTTTGCAGCATCGCCGGTGATAGTCATATCCTCACCTGCATTCAGGCTGATAGCCTGTGCAACTACAGTGTTGCCTGCGGTAGCTTCTTGAGCGATGTCGTAGGTGAGCCACAAGTAGTAGTCGCCATTCTCAGTAATGGTCAATGGCTCGGTGAGCGTCAACACATTCTCCCCTGCGACCACAGTAGTGGAGGCAAGCAGATTCTCAGTGCTGAACATAGTCTTGTGACCGGTGCAGTACAACTTGGCGTTTGTGATGTCGCTCACAGCCGTTGTTCCGGTGGTGTTGAACTTCACACTGCCGATGGCAATGGGGTTCTTGTCGCCGCTCACTGTCATCTTCAGTTGCTGCATCACATTGTCGGTAGAATTGCGCATCACATCGGCAGTTGTAGGTTCAGCAGCTACACTTTCAATCACAAATGGAGTCTTTTCGTGCAGTTTCACCTCAATTGCCCAGCCGTCGAGTGTAGTGGCTGTAGTGTTACCTTCATAGGTCACATACATCTTGCCGTCCTCGGCCTTGCTCACAAGGTTAGAGGGACCATTGGTGGAGCCATAACCCGTCACACTGCCCAGCACATTGTCCTGGTTGGCCTCACTGCCGCTATACACATACATCCTACCCGAACCAATCGAGAAGGTGCCCTTTGTGGTGAGCTCAATCGCACAGTTGTCGCGTCCGGGAACAAAGGTCACATTGCCTTTCAGACCCTTAGAGACCTTGCCATTGGGGCCACCATCGTCGTAGAACATGAGGGGTTCGTTCACCACGACCACATTCTCACCGGGCTGAAGCAGGAAGATGTTTTTCACCACGCGCTCGCCTTCGGGGTCACCGTTTTCAACAGCGGTCACCACACCGGCGGCATCGGTCAGTGATATCAGTTTGGCATCAACTGCGGTCTCAGCGGCGGCATCGGCCTTCAAGTCCACAGTCACCCAGAAGTAGTTGCTTGCCTCGGCAAGTTCGCGTTCGCCAGCAACATTTACTTCAGTAGCAGCAGGATTCTCAACACTACCGAATGCCACAGCGGTGCTGCGGTCATTCACATTATTATAATATACATTCACCTTGGCAATTGCCTCTTGGCAATTCTTCAGGTCAAGCTTAATGCTGTTAAGTACCTTGGTGGTGAGTGTGCCTTCGGTCACCACATTAAAGTCAATGAGTTCGGCATCCACAGCACCGGTAGCCAGTTCGTCGGTAGAGGTCTGGTTCACAGTGACACTCTTCACCTCCATGTCATGATTCTGGAATGGCGAAACGGTAGCCGTCCAACCCGTACCGGCATAGTAGCTGCTGGTGGTTTGGGGATTGAAACGAATGGTGAGCGAACCGTCGGCAGCCTGCGAACGCAGCACTTTACCCGGGCCTGTTGAGGCCAGACTGGCGTCATTCAGTTGCCACAGCAGGTTAGCGTTGTTCACCTCGGTTCCGCTATAAATCTCAAAGGTAGCCTTTGTGCCATAGCTTGAGCTGGCGTAGTAGACATCAAACTTCGAGAAGTCAATCTGTGCCACTGTGCCGGCCTCGGCAGGCGTGAAGGTCACGATATAGTCGGTGATAACGGTTTCATATTTGCCGCTATAGCCTTCAGTATTGGTAAATGTCCAGTCACCCTTAATCACATGACTGTGTGAGCCTTGTGTGGCACGGCACACATTGTTGATGGTGCGTGTCTTGGTGGCTGTAGCGGTTTGCTCGATTTCGGCAATGGTGGCACCATTGAAGGAGAGGTCAACGGTCTGGCCGTTCACGCCTTCGTTGTTCAAGTCAATTACCAGTGCAAAGTAGTTGTGGCCTTCAGCAAGAGTTTGATTACCGCTGACGGTCATGTCACCATTGACAGGTTGTGCTGAGCCATAGAGGTTGGCTGTTGTGAATGTTGTCTTGTCGCCAAGATAATAGGCCTTCACGCTCTCGATGCGTTCAGCGGCAGTGGTACCGACTTTCAGAGCTGTGAGTGCCAAAGGATTTGACTGGTTGTCGGTCTCGGCATCCACTAAAATCATCTGCACATTCCGGTCACCGGCGCTCACGGTTTCATTACCCTCTACAGTCTGGGCTGTGAGAGTCTTGAAGGTCATATCGCCTGGCAGGAACTGGCTCACTGTGGCCTCCCAGCCATCTTTAGCCACACCTGTGGTGCTCACAAGCGTGATGGTCATGGCTCCATCGGGCGATGTCGACTTCACCATCTTCGAGGTTTCGGTGGTTCCGGTCAAATCCAGAATCAGGTTAGCCTCATCGGCAGTGGTGCCGTTGTAAACCTTGAGTACATCGTTCTTGCCTATTGTTGAGGTGTTAAACAGGTCAAGTTTCGAGAAGTCAACTTTAATAGCATTACCCTCGGTTGCAGGAACAAAGGTCAATGCACCGGTAAAGTTGAGCGAAATCTTGCCGTCCTTGCCGCCATCGTCGTAGAACTCGGCATCTTCGCCAATCACATAGGTAGCGGCCTCGGCAGGCATCAATATCACATTATTAATAACTACCGCATCGGCTGTAGCAGCGCTTATCGCACGCTCCTCACCGGCAATCTTTGCACTTGTGACGGTGAGCGAGGGTATTGTTCCGCTTGCGTTTGCATCAATGTCGGCCACCACCATAAACTTGTTGTGGCCATTCTTGAGCACCACATCGGCGGCACTCAGATCATCGCCCGCAGTGGCTGCTGTGGCCAGCAGATTGTCGGCCGTGTAAGTTTCGCCTTTGTACAGGCGTACATTGGTCAGTTGGGTTGTGCCCGTGAGTGCGCCGGCATCAATCTTGAGTTGGTTGAGGGTCATGGGATTACCTCCACCATCCATCAGCACATCAACGCCAAAGATGGCCTGGTTCTTGGCACCACGGTTCACAGGATTGAGCCCCGAAATGGCACTCACCGAGCCAAATTCCATGTCCTTGAGTGACATGCTCGTCACGGTGATGCTGAAACCGGTCTGGCCGTTAGGGCTCGTCGAGTGGAAACCAAACGATAACTTGCCGTTGGCAGCAGTGGCGACATAGGTCTCGCCCGCACTACCGCTTTGGTACTTCTTGACCCAGCCTGCCGGCATATAACGGCTCTGGTCTACACCGTCGGAAGCCGACGATGTGCCAAGATTACTCACATCAACATCGCCTTCATAGAGTAGCAGGTAGTTGTCGCCTGCCAGATCGATGCTGTTCACTGTGATTTGAATCACTTCGCCTTCACTGGCCGGAGCAAAGGTCACACCACAATCCCTGTAACTGGGAATGGTGTTTCCAGTTGCCACTGCCTGGAAGGTAATCGATCCGTTCACCACAAACTCGTCCTCCATCCTGTCGCTCGTCTTCAGGTAATAAACCTGATCGGTCTCGCTCCAAGCATTCTGAGGGCCTGCGGCAAACGCCTGCATGGTGCCGCTCATGAGCAGCATCATCAGGATTAAACACTTTTTTAAATGTCTCATAGTTTTTTATAGATAAAAAATTAATCTTTAAAAAATTCACTATGAGTTCACGCAAAGCAAGGTGTGCAGCACAGCGGCTGCAACGGCTCAACAAGCCACGACAATGTGGGCTTTCATGCAAGCATCATTTCGAATAATGTCAGAATGAAAAAGACCGCATCTTCATTGTTTGTTTGCCTCAGTTCAAATGCCACGTGAACCGTTTTAGCAATCCCCTCACTCACGAGAGTGATTGCAGGCAAGCGAAAAGGCAGGTCTTCTGACTTGTCCCCGTCGTTAGAGTGTTTCACGCCTTCCCGGTTTTGATGCAGTCTATTTAGATAGATGTGCCCAGTGGCAATGTGTGAAACCGACGATTCACGGGACTTACAGCAGCGGGTACTGTTCAGGATTCGCACCTGATTCCCTTTTGATTCCCAGAGCCTTGCGACTCAATGGGAAACCTTACGCTTGGTTTTACCACCACAAAATTACTCATTTCCCCACACATCTCCAAAACTAACACAAATTATTTTCTTTAGCACTGCCCAGTTGAGGTAGAAGGGAATGGGTGGGAAGGATGAATCTTTTGGGAAAGCTGGGAAATGTGGGAAGGATGTAAATGAGCGTGTGGGGATGCGACAAAGATAGTGAAAAGAGCTAGTCGTTGCAATGATATTAACACAAATTGAGGAGGTCGCCGCCGGCGACAATCCTGTGGACGCGCTTTACCGCCAGTTCCGCTATCTCCGTTCGCTAACGCTCGCTATGATAGCGGTACTGGCGGTTACTCAGCGGTCAGCCTCCGGCTGATGCTCTGGCGGAAAGGAGTTGCGTTGGCGTGTGAGAGCCACGAAGTGCTCGGGGAGATGGTGCTGCGCAAGTCACGAAGTGGCGTGCGGTGCCGTTAGGCAGCACCACTCGACCCAATTATTTCAATACGAATTTCACGAATGTTGCGAATTACGCGAAAGATAAGCCGTCCGAAAGTCATTTTTTTAACTACTTTCGGAGCGCGAATAATCGATATGCCGTCCGAAAATCTCATTTTTTACCACTTTCGGACGAGTTATATTTGAATTTTCAAGAAATGATTTGTAACTTTGCCATCAATAAATATTACTATTATGGCACGCGTTAATATTATAGGTCGAGAAAATGAAAAAAGGATTCTTGACACGATAGTTAAGGAAAAAGAAGCAAGGCTAGTGGCTGTGTATGGTCGTCGCCGAGTAGGCAAGACTTACTTGATAAAGAATTACTTTAACGATAATTTTGACTTTTTTTTCACCGGTAGTTTTGAGACACCCACCAGAATTCAGTTAGCATTGTTTAACAAGGCCTTAAACAGCAAATCGACAAGCGTGTATGAGCATCCTGAGGATTGGTTTAAGGCTTTTGACCAATTGAAAGATTACCTGAATTCAATAGAAAAGCAGAACAAAATTGTGTTTCTTGATGAACTCCCGTGGCTTGACTCTCCTAAGTCTAATTTTCTTAAAGCTTTCAGCTACTTTTGGAACTCATGGGCTTCGACTCAAGATGGGTTGAAAGTAATTATATGCGGATCGGCAACATCATGGATGTTAGAAAAAGTGATAGGCGATAAAGGAGGGTTATATGGACGCACGTCTCGTTCTATCTATCTATCACCTTTCTCTTTGGGTGAAGTAGAGGAATTCCTTCATGAGAAAAAAAACATTAAATGGAATCGCTATCAAATTATTGAAGCTTATATGATATTTGGCGGCATTCCCTATTATCTTGACATGCTAGAGAGAGAAAAAACGTTTGCCCAAAATATTGATAACTTGTTTTTCTCAACTGGCGCACCTTTAAAAGCAGAGTATAATTTCTTGTTCCGCTCATTGTTCAAGGCATCAGAGACCTATAAACGAGTAGTGGAGGTACTTGCTAAGAAGAATAAAGGGATGACACTTAAAGAAATCAAGCAGGAACTTGGTGCTGCCGATGGAGGTTTTTTGTCTAAAGTGCTGTCTAATCTCTGTGGTTGTGACTTCATTCGTAAGTACACCCCCTACGCAAAGAAAAATCATGGATGCATCTATCAACTCACCGATCTATATTCCTTATTTTACTTGAAGTTTTTGGGTGGGAAATCGGGCCTTGACGAGAATTACTGGTCTAATCTCAGAGAGGGCGCAAAAAACGCATGGGCCGGCTATGCCTTTGAGCAAGTGTGTCTTCATCACATAGGGCAAATAAGGACTAAATTGGGCATAAAGGGTGTGCTGACCAATGTGTGCTCATGGTCTTCGCCTCGACACATTGATAAAGATGGCAATGAATGGCCCGGAACGCAGATTGACCTGCTTCTATGCCGTGCCGATAATGTGATAGACGTGTGCGAGATGAAATATTGTAAGGATAAGTACATCGTAACTAAAGCCTATGACGAGCATCTCCGCAATCGAAACAACACATTTACACACCTTACAAAGACTAAAGACTCTATTCACAACATTTTGGTCACGACATATGGATTAGCCCAAAATATGTATTCCGATGTGTTCAACAATACCGTGACTATGGACGACTTGTTCACGCCATAGAATATCATGGCGCTAAGAGGTGCAGATAGGCCTGGGCAAGTGTGCTGAAACCCATCAAGAATAGCACTGTAAGAACAAATATCTTTTTCATAATTATCAAGCTTTAGTTATTGCAAATTTCTTTTATCTGCAAATATACAAAAATCACCCCAAAAAGCAACAGCTTAACTCTAAATTGACACAAGGCGATGAAAATCGCGTTTTTCATGACATTTTTCACATTTTACACTCAGTTTTCGACCATTACGGCAACTCCCGAGCCACAAGGCGATGCTTTTGGATATTTCACCTATATACTTAAAATTTAGAGATTTAACGAAGTTTTCACCTATAAAATTTTTTATTGTGGAGTTTATACCTAACTTTGCCCCCGAAAACAGAAAAAACCTCGTTAAAAGAGAGTGTAACTAAACGATTTTTTTATAGATATGTTAGAAAAAAACAATGTTCGTTTCCGCCAGAGCATCGTCGTCCGTTTCTCGGGCGACAGTGGCGACGGCATGCAGCTCGCCGGCAACATCTTCTCGAATGTGTCGGCTGAGATTGGCGACATCATCTCCACCTTCCCCGACTATCCCGCCGAGGTGCGCGCCCCGCAAGGCTCGCTCAATGGTGTGAGCGGTTTTCAGGTCAACATCGGTCACGGCGTTCACACGCCGGGCGACGAGTGCGACGTGCTCGTAGCCATGAACCCCGCTGCGCTCAAGCAGAATGTGAAATTCCTCAGCCCACGCGGCGTGGTTATTGTCGACATCAACTCGTTCCAGAAGTCTGACCTCGAAAAGGCCGAGTTCAAGACCGACAAGCCCTACAAGGAACTGCACCTGAACACTCAGGTGGTAGAAGTGCCCATGACCGAGATGGTGAAGGCCGCGCTGGCCGACAGCGGCATGGACCTCAAGTCACAAATGAAGTGCCGCAACATGTTTGCGCTGGGCCTGGTGTGCTGGCTGTTCAACCTGCCCATGAGCGCACCGCTGCGCTACCTGCAACGCAAGTTTGAAAAGAAACCCGAAGTCTACGAAGCCAATGCCAAGGTGATTCGCGGCGGCTACGACTACGGACACAATATTCACGCCTCGGTATCGAACTACCGCATTGAGACCGACAAGTTCCAGCCGGGCATCTACACCGACGTGAACGGCAACAAGGCCACCGCTTGGGGTTTGATTCTCGCCTCTGAAAAGAGCGGACGCCCCTTGTTCCTGGGCAGCTACCCCATCACTCCCGCCACCGACATTCTGCACGAACTCGCCAAGCGCCGCGACATGGGCGTGAAGGCCATTCAGATGGAGGACGAGATTGGCGGCATTTGCTCCGCAATAGGCGCCTCGTTTGCCGGTAGCCTCGCCGTTACCACCACCTCGGGCCCGGGTCTGGCACTCAAGAGCGAGGGTTTGGGACTGGCCGTGATGGCTGAACTCCCGCTGGTTGTCATCGACGTGCAGCGTGGCGGCCCGTCGACCGGACTTCCCACCAAGACTGAGCAGACCGACCTGCAACAGGCTCTGTACGGCCGCAGCGGCGAGTGCCCCCTCGTGGTGCTGGCTGCCCTGTCGCCTGCCGACTGCTTCCACATGGCCTTTGAGGCCGCACGCATCGCCCTTGAGCACATGACTCCCGTCATCCTGCTCACCGACGCGTTCATCGCCAACGGCTCCTCGGCTTGGCGCATCCCCGAAGTGGGCGACTACCCCGACATTCACCCCAACTTCGTTACCAAGGACATGCGCGGCCACTGGACGCCCTACATGCGCAACATTGACTACGTGCGCTACTGGGCCATTCCCGGCAGCGAGGGCTTTGAACACCGCGTGGGCGGTCTGGAGAAGGACTACAACACCGGCACACTCTCAAACAACCCCGAGAACCACGAGCGCATGGTCAAAGCACGCGAACTGAAGGTGCAAACCGTCGCCAACTACATCCCCGAACTCGAGGTGCTCACCGAAGCCGAAGGCGAGGCCGACACCCTGCTCGTGGGTTGGGGCGGCACCTACGGACACCTGTATACCGCCTACGAGGAACTCAACCAGGCCGGCCGCCGCATCGACTTTGCCCAGTTCCAGTACATCAACCCGCTGCCGCTCAACACCGAGGAGGTGCTCCACAACTACAAGACCATCATCGTGGCCGAGCTCAACAACGGACAGTTTGCAGCCTATCTGCAGTCTAAAATTCCTAATCTTAACATACGCCGCATCAACAAGGTGCAGGGTCAGCCCTTTATGGTTCACGACATTGTGGATGGCGTTAAAAAAATAATGGGAGGTAAATGATATGGAACAGAACAACACGCAAAAATACCAACCTAAAGATTTCAAGAGCGACCAGTCAGTGCGCTGGTGCCCCGGCTGCGGCGACCACGCCGTGCTCAACGTGCTTCACAAGGCGATGGCCGAACTGGGCATCCCGCCCCACATGACCGCCGTCATCTCGGGCATCGGCTGCTCATCGCGTCTGCCCTACTACATGAACACCTACGGCTTCCACACCATTCATGGCCGTGGCGGCGCTGTGGCAACGGGCTTCAAGGTGGCTAACCCCGAAATGACCGTTTGGCAAATTTCGGGCGACGGCGACGGTCTGGCCATCGGCGGCAACCACTTCATCCACGAGGTGCGTCGCAACATTGACCTGAACCTCATCCTGCTCAACAACAAGATTTACGGTCTGACCAAGGGCCAGTTCTCGCCCACGAGCGACCGCGGCTGCATCTCCAAGTCATCGCCCTACGGCACCACCGAGGATCCCTTCATCCCCGCCGAGTTGGTGTTTGGCGCACGCGGCACGTTCTTTGCCCGTAGCATCGATGTGGAACTCGCCGTGTCGCAAGAAATCATGGTCGCTGCACAGAAGCACCATGGCTGCTCGGTGGTTGAGATTCTGCAAAACTGCATGATTTTCAACAACGGCATTCACAACTATGTGACCAACCGCGAGACGCGACCCGACCGCACCATCCACCTGGTGCACGGCGAGAAGATGATCTTCGGCAAGGACCGCGACAAGGGCCTCGTGCAAGACGGTTTCGGCCTCAAGGCGGTGACCATCGGCCAGGACGGCTACACCCTCGACGACGTGCTCGTGCACGACGCACACTGCGAGAGCAACTTCCTGCACCAGCAACTCGCCATGATGGACGGACACGACCTGCCACTGGCACTGGGCGTGATTCGCGACGTGGAAGCGCCCACCTACGACGCCGAGGTGCAGGCTCAAGTCGATGCCGTGCAGCACAAGAAGGGCTTTGAGACCCTGCGCGAGATGGTCATGGCCGGCGACACTTGGGAAATCAAGTAAGCCATGTAATTTAAGTGCGAAGCATAGCACCCGTGAGGGTGCCCTCTGAGCCATCCATCTGACCACAGTGCCTATGCATAGCACCCGTGAGGGTGCCATTTGAGTAACCGCCAGTACCATTATCATAGCGAGCGTAAGCGAGCGCAGATAACGGCACTGGCGGTAAAGCTCTCCACCGAACCGTCGCCTGCGGCGACCCCAATTCCACCTCAATTTGTATTTTACACTACTTGGGGCCGCCGCAGGCGACGAGAGAGGAGTGTCATCAGTACCCCCCTTGATGATTGTGCCGCTCGCTATCGCTCGCTCCGCAACCATCAAAGGGGGCATTCTATGTTT
>CAMKGM010000058.1 GCA_946412245.1 uncultured Bacteroidales bacterium | reverse complement strand
ATGATTTCACTGAGTTTGCCAAAGTTGGCAGCGGCAAAATTCTTGCCTTGTGCGATGTTTTCAATCTTTTTCATTTTAAGATGGGATTAATAGGTTATTAATGTTTTTTGTTTGATGAAAATTTTTTACGGTCGTTCAGAATGTCGGCGAGATTGTCTAACGCCCACTCAACAAGGGCGTTGATGTGTGGCATAAGTGTCTTAGCCCTCTCGGTAATGTTGTATTCCACGCGAGGTGGGATTTCAGCAAAAGCATGGCGTTCCACCAGTCCGTCGGCCTCGAGGTTCTTGAGTGCCACGGTGAGCATTTTTTGTGAAATGTCGGGTATCGCCGCAAGAATGTCGGAATAGCGCATAGGCTCTTGCTTGCCGTTGAGGGTGAACAGGATGAGCATAGACCATCGATCGCTGATACGTGTCAGAATGTTGCGTATGGGGCAGTCGGGAAAATGTGGGTCAACTATTATATCTCGTAACATCTTGCGTTGTGATTTATAGTGTTAGTAACTTTTCGTTCGTTTCGGTTACAAAGTTACTATATTCATGACAAATGGCAAAGAGTGTGACAAAAAGTTCGTCGCGCACCTTGATGTTAGTAATGCAATAATCAACGCATTATGAAACCACGATTTATGCTTAATTAAGGTTTGGGTTTGTTGCGGGATGAGTGAATCGTCAGTCTTTTTGGGGTGGGAGACTCTGGAAATGTCGTGTTGCCCACACCTGCAGCAGGAACACAATGCTCAGCAAGCAGCCGGCTTTGTAAGGCCCAGTGATGTCGTCACCGAACAACCCCTTTGACATGGGCATCACGATGAGCGGTGACACGAACTGGCCCAAATACAGTGCTGCCGAGAGAAGCGGCATCACGGTTGTGGCAGAGTTACGACCGCCTTTTATACTGGCAATGGTATTGAGTAGAATCGGTATAGATAAAGAGTGGGGGCTGTCCATTAGTGGCAGTGCCTTTTTGTCGTGTGTTGGCAAGTGTTGTAAAGTTGAAAACGGGGTACAAAAAATGAGGCTAAAAAATAAAAGAGGTGTTAAAATCAAAAAAAAAGAAATTTTAATTGCGATTTTATAGCAAAAATTCGTTGAGATTTCTGTAATTTTGCAATCCTAATACTACGCTAATCTCGCTCCGAGGGCTTCAATGCGCGGCCCCAAGAGCTGATGAGCGTGTGTAAAGGTTTGCCATTGCGCAGAGTATTAATTTGTTACGTTTATCTATGACTGATTATAAGAAAATAAAAACAGCGCTTATCTCAGTTTTTCACAAAGATGGACTTGATGAGTTGCTCAGCATACTCAATAACGGCGGAGTGCGTTTCCTCTCGACAGGCGGCACCCAGCAGTTCATTGTGCAGCAGGGATATCAGTGTGATGCCGTTGAAGACCTCACGGGTTATCCTTCAATTTTGGGTGGCCGTGTAAAAACGCTGCACCCTAAGGTGTTCGGGGGGATTTTGTCGCGTCGTGACAATCCGATGGATTGTGAGCAGACTGCTCAATATGAGATTCCTGACATTGATTTGGTCATTGTCGACCTCTATCCGTTTGAGCAGACTGTGGCAAGCGGAGCGTCAGAGGCTGATATTATAGAGAAGATTGATATTGGCGGCATTTCGCTCATCAGAGCAGCAGCCAAAAACTTCAACGATGTGGCCATTGTTGCATCGAAGTCCCAGTACGCACCATTGCTCGACATGCTCAAGGCTAATGGTGGTGCGTGCACGACGCTTGATCAGCGTCGCTGGCTGGCTCGCGAGGCTTTTGCGGTGTCAAGTCGCTACGACAGTCACATCTTCAACTACTTTGCCGGTGACGATTCAGCGGTCCCCTTGCGGCTTGCCGTTGACCAAACCAAGTCGTTGCGTTATGGCGAGAATCCGCATCAGCAGGGTGTGTTCTGTGGCGATTTCAATGCCATGTTCACGCAGTTGCACGGCAAGGAGATTTCATATAACAACCTGCTTGACATTGACGCGGCAGTAAATCTTATCGCCGATTTCCAGGATACGACTTTTGCCATTCTGAAGCACAACAATGCCTGCGGTGTGGCATCAAGGCCTGTACTTGCCGATGCATTCCGCGATGCGCTTGCCGGCGATCCCGTGAGCGCATTTGGAGGCGTTTTGGTGACAAATCGTGCTATTGACGAGGCAACTGCCAGCGAGATGAATGCCCTCTTCATTGAGGTTTGCATCGCTCCGGGTTACAGTCCTGAGGCTCTCGCCATCTTGCAGCAGAAGAAGAATCGCATCCTGCTCCAAATGCACGACTATAAGGCCCCCGGACGCATCATGCGCTCAGCACTCAATGGCGTGCTCATGCAGCAGCGCGATACCCGTGTGGAGACTGAGGCCGATCTTCGTCAGGTGACAGAGGAAGCTGTTACCGAAGGCCAGATAAGTGACCTCATCTTTGCCAACAAGGTGGTGAAGCATAGCAAGAGCAACGCGATTGTGTTGGCGCGCGACGGTATGTTGCTGGCCAGCGGAGTGGGGCAGACATCAAGAGTTGATGCCCTGAAGCAAGCTATTGAGAAAGCACAGCAGCACGGACACGATCTGCACGGTGCCGTGATGGCAAGCGATGCGTTCTTCCCGTTTGCCGACTGCGTCGAGATAGCGCACAACGCCGGCATTACTGCCGTGATTCAGCCCGGCGGCTCGGTGCGCGATAACGAGACTATTGAATTTTGTAATAACCACAAGGTGGCCATGGTCATGACAGGCGTGCGTCACTTCAAACATTAAAATAAAACAACACACTATGGGATTGTTCTCATTTACACAAGAGATTGCTGTCGACTTAGGGACAGCCAACACGATTATCATCCATAATGATAAAATCGTTATCGACGAGCCTTCGGTCGTGGCTCTCGATTCCAAAACACAGAAACTCATCGAGGTGGGCGAGAAGGCTCGTGAAATGCACGGCAAGGCTCACGTGGGCATTACTACCGTGCGCCCCTTGCGCGACGGCGTTATTGCCGACTTCAATGCCGCTGAGCTCATGATTCGCGGCCTCATCAAGAAAGTCAGCGCCAAGAACCACTGGTTCTCACCGTCGTTGCGAATGGTCGTTTGCATCCCCTCAGGTTCTACCGAGGTCGAAATCCGTGCCGTTCGCGACTCCAGTGAACATGCCGGTGGCCGTGACGTGTACATGATATATGAACCTATGGCAGCCGCATTGGGTATCGGTCTTGATGTGCTGGCTCCCGAGGGCAATATGATTGTTGACATAGGTGGTGGTAGCACAGAGATTGCCGTCATCTCGCTAGGTGGCATCGTGAGCAATAAGAGCATCCGCATTGCGGGCGATGACCTCACCGACGATATTCAGGAACACATGCGCCGTGCGCACAACGTGCGCGTGGGCGAGCGCACTGCCGAGCTGATTAAGATTAACGTTGGCTCTGCATTGACAGAACTTGACAATCCACCTGAAGACTACATCGTTCATGGTCCTAACCAGATGACCGCACTGCCCATGGAGGTGCCCGTGTCGTATCAGGAAATTTGCCATTGCATTGAGAAGTCGATCTCCAAGATTGAGGCAGCAGTGCTGAGCGCTCTTGAGCAGACTCCTCCCGAACTCTATGCCGACATCGTGAAGAATGGCGTGTATTTGGCAGGTGGTGGCGCACTCTTGCGCGGTCTTGACAAGCGCTTGACCAACAAGATCGGTATTGAATTCCACATTGCCGACGATCCTCTGCATGCAGTAGCGAAGGGTACCGGAGTCGCACTCAAGAACATCAAGCACTTCAAGTTCCTGAAGCGATAAGAGATTTGTCGTTTCTTACATAGCCCCCACTCATTCAGGAGTTTTTTAGATGAACAATCTGCTGAATTTCTTAATCAAGCACGTTTCGTGGTTTGTATTCATGTTTTATGTGATTACAAGCTGCGTGTTGCTGTTCAGGAACAATCCCTATCAGCAGAGCGTTTATCTCACCTCGGCCAATGCGGTGGCATCGACAGTGCTCGAAGGGTACAGTTCGGTGACATCGTACTTTAACCTCAAAGATATCAATGAAGAGTTGCAGCAACGCAACGCCGCTCTTGAAATGCAGGTTGTGGCCCTCAAGAATGAACTAGCAAACGTGAAACTGCAACTCCCTGACACAACGCATGTGCAACCTGTCGTTTCGCAGTTTGACTATGTGGTGGCGCACGTCATCAGCAACAGCGTTTCGCAACCCTATAACTATATCACCATAAACCGAGGCACCGCCGACGGAATTGTTCCCGAAATGGGCGTTGTGGACCACAATGGCGTGGTGGGTATGGTGAATGTTGTGGGCGAGCACTCGGCTCGTGTCATCTCCCTGCTCAATCCTCACATGAAACTCTCATGCAAGGTGAAACGCAACGGTTTCTTCGGCAGCATGGTGTGGGATGGCAAGGACCCCGAGTTCGCTATGTTGCAAGAATTGCCAAAACAGGGCAAATATCAGAAAGGCGATACAATTATCACCAGTGGTTATTCGGCAGTGTTTCCCGAGGGCATCATAGTGGGCACGGTTGAGAGTGTATCGAAGGAGTTGAGCGACAACTTTGTCTCTTTGCGTGTAAGGTTGGCTACCAATTTCATGCAATTGAGCACCGTGCGTGCCATCAAGAACAAGATGAAGGTGGAGCTTAAGCTCGTAGAGTCAAAAGACGAGAAGTCTGCAAACACCAAGAAAGGAGGCTGATGAAATGACCAAGAATATACTGCACTTCGGCATCCTGTTCATCGTCATGGTCTTGCTACAGATTGTGTGCAGCAAGATACTGCTCTTTGACCTGGCAACACCGCTCATATTCATCTACTTCATCATCAGGCTGCCCATGAACCTATCCAAGAATTGGGTGTATACATTATCCTTCTTCTTGGGGTTGGTGGTTGATATCTTCAATAATACCCAGGGAATGAATGCCCTTGCTTGCACGCTTATGAGTGCGCTGAGGCAACCCGTGTTCAACATCTACATGCCGCGTGAAGATGACATGAGCAATCCCATCCCCTCCATCCAGTCGCTTGGCACGGGAGTCTATCTCAAGTATATGATTACGCTGGTTGTGATTTTCTGCCTGTTCATCTTCATGATTCAGTCATTCACGTTCAGCAATGTGGCGCTCACGTTGCTACGCGCCCTGTGCAGCAGTGTGCTCACTATAGTGATTTTGTTTGGCATTGACAGTTTAATGAGCACTCGCCGTGAGAAAAGATTATAATCTTGAAAAACGCAAGTATGTGATAGGCGGCTTCATCGTCCTCGTAGTAGCCATCTATATCTTTAGGCTCGTCCAGCTGCAGCTCAGCGATAGCACCTATAAAGAGAATGCAGACTCTAATGCCTTTGTGAACAAGACTATCTATCCGTCGCGAGGCCTCATTTATGACCGTAACGGCAAGTTGCTGGTCTACAATCAGCCCGCCTATGACTTGGTGATGATTCACAAGGAGGTGCAGCCATTTGACACCACAGACTTCTGCAACACCTTGCAGATTCCGCGTCCTGAATTCGAGAAACGGCTTGCTGAAATTACCGACCGTAACAAGAATCACAACTACTCGCCCTACACTGAGCAAATTGTTATACAGCATCTTTCGGCTCAAGACTATGGCCGCATTCAAGAGAAACTTTATCGATTCCCGGGCTTCTACATCGTCAAGAAAATCATTCGCGAGTACAACTACACGGCTGCGGCCAATGTGTTGGGCGACATACGCGAAGTGAACGCGAAGGACATTGAGAATGACAACTACTACAATCCCGGCGACCTCACCGGCGACCTTGGCGTTGAGAAGAGCTACGAAAAATTCTTGCGCGGCAAGAAAGGTCAGGAGATTCTCATTCGTGACGCAGTGGGCAAGATCAAGGGCAAGTATAAAGACGGAGCCGAAGATGTTGCCGCCGAAGCCGGTAGCGACCTGAAACTGAGCATTGACATCGATCTTCAGGAGTATGGCGAGCGGCTCATGCAAAACAAGATAGGTGCTGTCGTTGCCATTGATCCCAGCACGGGCGAGGTGCTTGCGCTTGTTTCCAGTCCCAGTTACGACCCCGCGCTGCTCGTTGGCAAGGAGCGTGGCAAGAACTATGCGAAGCTTGTCAACAACAAGTACAAGCCGCTCTTTGACCGATCCATTATGGCTGCTTATCCGCCCGGCTCCACCTTTAAGCCCACACAGGGACTCATTTTCAGGCAAGAGGGCATCGTTGACTTGACGACAGCGTTCCCGTGTCATCGTGGCTACATCAATGCCGGGTTGCGTGTGGGCTGCCATGGTCACGGATCGCCGATCGCGCTCAAGCCTGCCTTGCAGACCTCGTGCAACGCCTACTTTTGCTGGGGATTCAAGCGCATGGTCGACATGAAATCCAAGTATGGCAGTGTGCCTAAGGCCTTTGAGGTGTGGAAGAATCACATGGTCAGCCAGGGCTATGGCTATAAACTTGGCATAGACCTGCCCGGTGAGAGTCGTGGCTTTATCCCCAATTCCAAGTACTACAATAAGATGCTTGGAGAGGGAAAATGGACCGCGCAGAGCATCATTTCCATTTCCATCGGTCAGGGCGAGATTCTTGCGACCCCCTTGCAGATTGCCAACCTGTGTGCAACCATTGCCAACCGTGGCTACTACTATGCGCCCCATGTGGTGAAGAGCATAATAGGTGTGGGCATCCTCAAGAAGTTCAAGGAAAAGCACCGCACAACGATAGATACACGCTACTATGACGACATAGTCGAGGGCATGCGCATGGCTGTGCTGGGCGGAACCTGCCGCACCGCTAACTTGCCGGGTTGGGAGGTGTGCGGAAAGACCGGTACGGCTCAGAACCCTCACGGCCGCGACCACTCGGTGTTTATGGGCTTTGCTCCGATGAACAATCCCAAGATTGCCGTGTGCGCCTTTGTTGAGAATGCCGGTTTCGGTGCCACCTATGGTGTGCCCATCGGCAGTCTCATGATGGAGAAGTACCTCAACGGTAAGGTGAGTCGAACGGCACTTGAAAGCAGAATGATAAACTCAAACACGATAGCTTACAGTGGAGTTAAGAAGCACTAACGAAAGCAATAACTCGTTGCTCAAGTCTATTGACTGGGTGACGCTCATCCTCTACCTTGTCATGGTGGTGGCCGGTGCTGTGAGCATCTATGCCGCCAGCTACGACTTTGACGGTGCCAGCATGTTTGCTTTCTCTGAGTTCTCGGGCAAGCAGTTCCTCTGGATTGGGCTCTCGCTCGTGATCGGTTTCTCGTTGTTACTCATTGACAGGCGCATCTACGAGGCCTATGCCTATCCCATCTATGGAGTGATGGTACTGTTGCTGGCGGCGACCATTGTGGTAGCGCCCAACATCAAGGGCTCTCATTCATGGATAGTACTCGGGCCTGTGAGCCTTCAGCCGGCCGAGTTTGCCAAGTTTGCGACGGCATTGGCACTGGCCAAGTTGTTCAGTACTTACAATTTCTCGCTCAAGAATCGCAACGATTTCATCAAGGCGGTTGCCATTATTGTGGTTCCGATTATCCTCATCATTTTGCAGAACGAGACCGGTTCGGCACTTGTCTACTTGTCATTTATCCTGGTACTCTATCGTGAGGGCATGACCGGTTTTGTGCTGTATGCCGGCCTGTGCATGGTGGTGTATTTTGTGGTAGCACTGAAGTTCTCGGCCACGCTTACCATGGGCATTTCAACAGGTGCCTTCATTGTGTTTGTCATTGTGATGGTGCTCATTGTAGCGATGCTGTTTATCTATTGTCGCTCGTTTATATTGGGGCGAAACGTGAGTTTGGGCTACATCGTGTCGGCGCTCATTGTCGTAGGCTTGCATTATTTGGGCGTAGACATCAACGGCTATGTGTATTTCTTTACCGTCATTGGTGCGAGCATCATCTATCTGCTGATTGGGATGTTCCATGACGACCTGAAGAAGGTGCTCATTACAGTGATCTTTGCCGTGTCGTCTATCATATTCCTATTCACAGTAAACTTTGCCTTCAGCAAGTTGCAGCCGCATCAGCAGATGCGCATCAAGGTGACGCTGGGCATTGAGCAGGACCTGCGCGGAGCCGGCTATAATGTGAACCAGAGCAAGATTGCGATTGGTTCGGGCGGCATGTGGGGTAAGGGCTTTTTGAATGGCACCCAGACCAAGCTCAAATATGTGCCCGAGCAGCACACCGACTTCATTTACTGCACCATAGGTGAGGAAGAGGGTTTCTGGGGATCGGCAGGCGTATTGATTCTGTTCTTGGTTCTTATATTGCGCGTCATAGCCATAGCAGAGCGTCAACACACAGCCTTCGGGCGAGTGTATGCCTATTGTGTGGCATCCATCTTCATCTTCCACCTGTGCATCAATGTGGGCATGGTGCTTGGATTGTGCCCTGTGATAGGCATTCCGTTGCCATTTTTCAGCTATGGCGGTTCATCGCTGTGGGGATTCACGTTCCTGCTGTTCATCTTGCTTCGCATTGATGCGGCTCGCAAAGACTATGGGGCATGGTAAAATAAATAATGTACGAACATCTCAATGAAACTGCAATTTCACACGCTGACAATTTCAGACCGCGATGCGGTGCGGGCTGTGTCGCTCCATGCCGGGCGTCGCAACTGCAACTATAACTTTGCCAATCTTGTGGGCTGGCAGTTCTGGTTTCAGACCGAGGTGTGCGTACTTGAAGATGCCGTGGTGCTGCGCTACACTTTCAAAGGCAAGCGTGCCTATATGGTATGCACCCCCGGAGCTTTGTCGCCGGAGTTGATTGAGGCCCTGTATGCAGACAGTGAAGGCGATTTGACCGTCATCGGCCTTGAGGACTCGCAGGTTGAGGCATTGCAGATGCTTCGGTCAAGATTTGCGATTGAGGTTGAACCCATTCGCAACCAGTATGACTACATTTACAGCCGCGACAGCTTGGCCTCGCTTCATGGCAGGCGACTCAATGCCAAGCGCAACCACATCAACCGCTTTCGTGCCGAGCATCCTGACTTTGAGTATCGGCCGCTCACTCCTAAACTCTTTGATGAATGCCGTCACTTGACCGAGGTGTGGATGGAGGAAAAGGAGCGAGACATAAACGCGACCATGCAGGCCGAGCACCGCGTGATGGAGACCGTGTTTGAGCACTGGGAGGCGCTGGGTATGGCGGGAGGCTGCATCTTTGTAGACGGCAGTATGGTGGCTTTTACCTATGGCTCAGCCGTCACTACCGATACCTTCGACGTCTGTGTGGAGAAAGCCGACCGCCAGTTGGAAGGTGCTTTCACTATCATCAACCAGCAGTTTGCCGAGCATTTGCCCGAGCAATTCCTCTATGTGAACCGTGAAGAGGATATGGGATTGCCCGGCTTGCGGCAAGCAAAGTTATCTTATCACCCTGAAATTTTGTTGAGTTACAATGTCGTACACATTGCACAGAATGACCGTTGACGATGCCCCACTGACCATTGACTGGATGGTAAGGCAATATGGCTTTGACCGTGCCGAGGTGGAGGAATGGGTGCACAACCTGCACTTCAACTGGCCCTTGAGCGTGAAGGCCGTGGATGACGGTGGCCGTGTGATAGGTTTGCTGAACATGAGCGACTATCGCATCGAGGAAGAGACCTCGCAAATACTGGTTGATGCCCCGGAGTTGCTTGCCGGCCTCAACAGCCGTCGGTATACGGCCGTGTTCTCGTTTATCGTGGCTGAGGATTATCGTGGCACTCGGCTCAACTATGATATGCTCATGGCCATCATGCCCGAGTTGAAGGCTCGTTACGACTTTATCTTCATTCCGGTGATGCACCACCTCAAGACGCATCAATACTGGCAGCGGTGGGGCGCCGCCGAGTTCTACCGCGACCGCGAGTGCGTCTACTACATGCTGGAGCTATCGCCTGATTAAAACTATAATAATCAAGGGAAAAAGGAATATTTGAGGGTAGGGGATGTAGACACCTTGCTGACTGGCATATTAAAAAAGTGTCAATATTGACACTTTTTTAATGTAAAGGTGGTGTAATAGAATAATAATCGCTATCTTTGCATCGTAAAAAAACGTCAAGGTTGACAAAAAATTAACGTAGCCGATGGAAATAAAAAGAGATAGGTATCTACAACAACTGATAGAAAGTCGTCATAATGGCTTTATCAAGGTGATAACAGGAATCCGCAGATGTGGCAAGTCGTACCTGCTAAATGTCTTATTCTATCACTACTTGTTAGAGAATGGAGTGGCAGATGACCACATTATCCGTGTTGATCTTGAAGACCGCATGAACAAGGATTTGAGAAATCCAGATGCGATGCTTCATTATGTTCATGACAGAATCAAGGACAAGGAACTCTACTACATTATTATTGATGAGGTGCAGTTGATGGATGAGTTTGTGGATGTCTTGAATAGTTTCTGTCATATCGATAATGCCGACACTTACGTGACAGGCAGTAACTCACACTTCCTATCATCGGATATACCGACGGAGTTTCGTGGCCGAGGAGAGACGATTCATGTTTACCCTTTGTCATTCTCAGAATTCTATTCGGCCATAGGAGGTGACAAGCAAGACGCATGGCGCGAATATTACACTTATGGTGGTTTACCTCTTATTCAGTCTTTTGACACTGAGCAAAAGAAGATAAACTATCTGAAGAATTTGTTTGAGACCGTATATCTCGCCGACATTATTGAGAGGCATAAAATCAAGAACGATAATGAAATGCGTGAGCTGGTTCTCATTTTGGCTTCAGCTATCGGGTCACCCTGTAATCCCACAAAATTGTCAAACACTTTCAAAAGTGTGAAGAATGTAAAGATTGGCATTCAGACCATATCCAATTATCTTGCATATTTGACTGAATCATTTCTTTTGAATAAAGCTATACGATACGATATAAAAGGAAAGAAATACATAAATACACTCTCCAAATATTATTTCTCTGATATTGGTCTGAGGAATGCCATTTTAGATATGCGGCAACAAGAGGAAACGCATATTATGGAGAATATCATTTACAATGAACTGATTATACGTGGTTACCGCGTGGATGTCGGAATGGTAGAGATAAGGAAACCCGACAAAGACGGGAGGTGGATTCGTACTCAACTTGAAGTGGACTTCGTTGCTAATCTTGGAAGCAAGAAGTATTATGTTCAATCTGCCTTATCCATTCCAGACAGGGAGAAAGAGATGCAGGAATCTCGCCCACTTACGAGCATCAAAGATTCTTTCAAGAAGGTAATCATTGTGAAAGACCACATTATGCCTCGTCGAAACGAGGAGGGAATACTTACAATCGGTCTTCTCGACTTCTTACTTAAAGAGGACAGTTTGGATTTATAATCATTCTTGTTTAGCGCATAAGTTCTGATAGGTGAGCCTCTTCTTCATCTTGGTGACATAGGTCACGCCAAGACCGGTCAGTTCCTCGAACTTGCAGTAGTTGACGTATGCCCTGTCCATGGCCACGATGTCCCCGCGGCGGAAGTGAGAGGGCACGAGCATGAAGCTGTCGTTGGTGGCCGCAGAGGTGAACCTTACGTCACAGGGCACACCCTCGTTGGCCTGGATGACACTGTGGACCTTGATGCCGCCTTTCTTCTTCCCCTGCTTCGGATAACGCCCCACACCCTTGAAAATGAGGTTGGAGAACAGCGTGATTGTCGTGGAGTCAAGGATCTGGAGGCGGTCCATCCACTTCTCTGTCCGCCGACGATGGCGGCTGTCCGAGGAAAGTTCTTGCTTGTAGCGCTCATACAAATCGCGGTAAATGGCCTCGAAGATGCACTCGGGACGGCGGGCATTTGCGTCCGAAAGCGTGCTTCGCTTGGGTAGAAGACTCACTCCCAGGTGATTAAGCTTGTGAACCTCAGGCAGCATGCCACCAGTTATCTCTCTGATGGAGTCATAGCGTTTGATTACTGCATACAGCATGATCGCCAGATGCTGCCACACGTCAAACTTCTTCACATACCGCTCTCCACCGTTTTCACGGCTGATTTCCACGATTTTTTCCTTGTCAAGCAAATTAAGCAGCTGTCCATACACCGGCTGTCCGATAAAATGTGTACCTTTGTTCATCTTTGTTCTCGTTACTGAGTTTTTGTGGTGAAAACAAAGGTAACGAAAATGGCTGAACCTCGGCAACGGGATTCAGCCTAATTTTTCATCCAGTAAAAAAACTTTAGCAGACACCAATAATAACAAATCAAACGGATTTCTCTGATTCTCTGATTTTTTGAGGGCGGGGATTCTATAGTTCTTTTCTATCGGGATGAAAGAACTGCATATACTCATCGATGGTGATTCCCACTTCTGTGGTAGCTTCTTCAATGGTTTTTCTTTTAACTTGGAAGGCAAATTTAGCTTGCCAGTATTTTCCTTCGTTGGGGTCTTCAAGCAGGAAATCCCATGCCGCGCTCTCGTCGCCATTGATGCGATGAATGATTGACTGTGCGGCAGTATGCTTTGCAACGATTCGCAAGTGATCGCCTTTACGGCCACGATCAAGGTTATGTTCAAGATCGTTGCATTTTACATTAATTGCGGTGGCATTATGAGAGTTGGCAATTCGCCGTACATAGTCAAGATAGTCATCATCTTTGCTGTGAGTGAGCAAACGCAGTGCATCAACTATTTCAGTTGATATACCGGCATTGAGTAAATCGTCAAAGGTCCAGTCGGTGTCTTCAACCACATCATGCAACAGACCAGCGACAATTTCACTCTCATTGTTGCCTTTCAGGGCAACTGTGAGCGGATGCAGGATTACTGGTTTCCCGTCAAGGTCGCGTTGCCCCTTGTGGGCTTTCATCGCAATTTCCAGTGCAATCTCTATTTGCGATGTCTGTGATTGTTTATTTTCAGAGTTGTTCATAATTCGTTTTTGATACTTGAAATTTTCTAGTATAGAAATTATTTGTGTCTAGCAAAAAGTCAGTTAGGACTGTCAAGAATTTAGGCAGGGGTAAAGCCGTAGGCGGAACCCCTGTCAATTGGACGTATCCTGAATCTAGTCCCATCGGGACGGCAGAATGTGAATCGGGTTTTTACCTGTCGCCCTGCCAGTGTTTTCATATTGTGTCTTAATTATTTCTTTGAATATTATCTGCTTTTGGTGGTGCGCTTTCTTCAACTTCTTGTTTCTTGGGGTATAAAGCAACTGTAATATCGTCAGACTCAAAGTTGTATAATAACAGTAGTTTGCGCATTTGCCTGAGCTTGTTGTTTGTGTCACAGGCAACTAATAGATATATCCCTTCGGCTATTTTATTGAAACCATTTTGTTCGGTAACCGAATAATAAACCTCGGAAGGATCTTGAGCAAGACGGTGAATTCTGGTTGAGTCTATCTCGTAGAGAGTGCGAACTATTCTTGTGAAAGCGTCTGCCCAGCTTTCGACAGTAACAGTGGCACCGTTAAACGAATAACTTTTGATATTTCGACTCTTAAACTGGAAATCGGCGTCTATTGGAATGAACTCGTCTTGTATCACAATCGGTTCGAACTCCGTATTGGGATAAGGCCATAGTTTCGCAGCATGTTCCGCGATTTTCAAGCAACGAGTACTCATTTCTTTGACAGTCCACTGCTGGCAACTGCTGATATAATGATTCATCGCCACACAACTATCCTTAAATCCTTTCATGTCTGGTAATGATGGTACACCATCCCGTTTATCAAGAAATGAACGGTTGCTGTATTCCGTATTGTAAGCTGTCAGAGTAAGGTTTCCAATATTGTGAATCCATCTGTCGAAATCCTCCTGAGTGAAATCAGGGCCAAGTTCTTGCTTCCAAGTTTCTGTCAATGTTTGAGGCATTACATGCTCTATGCTAAGGATGCCATCTTCAATTTTCTGTTTAACACCTACAGCCTCCTTGTTAAGAGATTCTTCTAGTGAGCAGAAAAGGTAGAGCCTGTAGTTGGGTCTCATTTTATAAACATCACGTTCCTCAAAACTTCTCTTGAATTCTTGGTCATTAGGAAACTCCCAATAGGAAATTCCGTGCTGTAGTAAGTAGATAAGCACATCTGAATATGTGTATTCATCGTGTTGCATTTTCAAGATTCTGGAGTGCATATTATGGAACACCTTGTTGAGACCAGTGTTATAGTAGCCAGACATTATGCGACGGAACAAGAAAACTTCTATCACGCGTAGAACATTCTCCACTTGTTCAGTGTCGATTTGTCCTTCCTGATAATAGTTTAGCATGGCAAGCAGGAACGGATAGGTTGTAGTAATGTCAAGCTGCTCCAAATTTCTCATGGTTGAGTCGGCCTTTTCGCTGGCGACTTTGCAATCTTTTATCGACTTGAATATCGATGAATAATGATTTAAAGATTCCAGCAGAGGTTCTATGCCTTCAGGATAAGTATCTAGGACATATTGTTTGAACACATTGTAAACCTCTGATTTATTCGGAATCGACTTCCTTGCCATCGTCAGATAGTCACGCATGAAGTCTTCAAGGTTTGCTCCAGTATTGTTTTCAAGTGGAGCCCAATATTTATTGTAGTATTCCTCTTGTTTCTTGGCATCAAGGTTCATTAGCACATAGTTTCTGATTTTGTCAGCTTCTCTTAACCTCACGCCTGTTGAATTGATGCTCTCAAATATTTGTTGAGCGTCGTCGCCATGCGCAGGCTCAAGCATGATACCTACGAAAACCAGACGCTTGCTTATCGCTTCAAACAAGTTATTTAAATCGATGTTGCGTTTGACGAGTTCTCCGTAGAAGTATATGTAATTTTCGGTTATTCTAGACCCAACCACATAATCTTCCTTTTCCTTAAACAGCGCATCAAACGATTTGCTGTCATCACGGAAAGGCTTTAACTTCATACGATGTTCTTCGTCTCGGCTGAACTGGTTTATAAGAAACTGGTACTCAATCTTTTTTTTCAAAGACTCGTCGTCAGTCGATATGTCACCACTTGCGATAGCATTGCGCATAGCAAGCATAAGTAAGGAGATGGTAGTAATGCGTTGTTGTCCATCGATAATAATGTTGCCATCTGTATGTTTAACATACACAATGCTCCCGATGAAATGTGTCTTTCTAGGAGAGAAACAGATGTCAACAATATCATTGAGCAAAATCTCACAATCTTTTTTTGCCCAAGTATAATTGCGCTGATAGACTGGAATTATAATCGGCTCAGTGCCATAAAAGAATTCTTGAAGTGTTGCTTCTTTGCCTGTCATAATATATATTTAGATGACTATTTTGTTTTTGTGTTGTTCGATCCAGCGGCGGGCGTTGACAAAGGCGGTGAGCCATGGAGTGACCTCGTGGGTGAGGCGTTGTGCCTCGGGATAGTAGGCGCACTGCCACGGGAAGATGGCGCGCTCGAGGTGCGGCATCATGGCCAGATGGCGTCCGTCGGCCGATGCGATGCCCGCAATGCCCAAGGGCGAACCGTTGGGGTTGGCGGGATAGGAACGGTAACTGTACTGTGCCACCACATTGTAGCGGTCAACGCCTTCGGGCAGATAGAACTTGCCCTCGCCATGGGCTACCCAGATGCCCAGTTTAGAACCGGCAAGCGAGTTGAACATGACCGAGTTGTTCTCGGGTATGGTGAGGCCCACAAAGCCCGATTCAAACTTGTGACTGTCGTTGTGGTCCATGCGTGGCTGGCTCTTGAACTCGGGGTTGATAAGGTTGAGCTCGATCATCACTTGGCAACCGTTGCAGATGCCAAGACTCAGTGTGTCGGGGCGGCTGTAGAAGTCTTTAAGCGCCTTGCGGGCCTTATCGTTCCACACAAAACCGCTTGCCCAGCCCTTGGCCGAACCCAGCACATCGCTGTTAGAGAAACCGCCGCAGAACACAATCATCGAGACATCTTTGAGCGTCTCGCGACCGCTCATGAGGTCGGTCATGTGCACATCTTTCACATCGAAGCCGGCAAGATAGAGCGAGTAGGCCATTTCACGGTCGCCGTTCACGCCTTTCTCGCGAATGATGGCGGCCTTGACACCGCTGCGCTTGTGGGTGTAGCCCTTGAGGCCCAGGTCGGCCAGACGGCCGGTAAAGCCTTGAGGCATGCGCCAACGCAGGGGCTGTTTCTTGTAGTTCTCATAGCGGGCCTTGGCCAGACGCGGGGTACTCTGCTTGCAGTCGAGCAGGTAGCTTGACTTGTACCACAGGTCGCGCAGGTGGTCAATGAAGAGCATGTGGTCCTTGCCGTTGTGACTCAGGGTAAGCGTGCGGTCGTCGACAGGCTGGCCGATGCAGAGGAACTTCACGCCCTGCTGAGCGAGGAAGCGCTCCACTTTGCCGCATTGCCGGTTGACCACCTGGATGACGAGAGCCGGATTCTCGGCAAAGAGAATCTTGACGAGGTCTTTCTCGTTGAAAGCATCGAGCAGCATATTGAGTCCGCCCTTGCGGTTGGCAAATGTCATCTCGAGCAGGGTGGTGATGAGACCGCCGGCACTCACATCGTGAGCGGCGAGCAGCAGTTGGTCGTCAACGAGTTGCTGAATGGTATTGAATGCCGTGGCAAAGTAGGCGGGGTTAGGCACTTGCGGAGTTTTGTCGCCCACAAATCCCAAAGACTGCGCCAACGCGCTGCCGCCCAGTTCAAGAGGAGCTTGCGTGAAATCGATATAATAGATTTGACTCTTACGAGGCTGGAGCACGGGTGAGACAGTTTTCTTCACATCGGCAACCTCGCCGGCGGCCGAGATGATGACGGTGCCTGGAGCGAGAATTTTTTTCTTGCCGTACTTCTGCGTCATCGACAGACTGTCTTTGCCCGTAGGGATGTTGATGCCCAGGGCGCAGGCAAAGTCGCTGCACGCTTTCACGGCGCGGTAGAGGCCGGCATCTTCGCCCTGGTTGCGGCAGGGCCACATCCAGTTGGCGCTGAGTGAGACCGTGCTGAGTCCGCCATTGAGGTTGGCACCCACGATGTTGGTGAGGGCCTCGGCAATCGAGAGTACCGAGCCGCTGGCAGGATCGATGAGACCTGCCTGGGGAGCATGACCCAGCGAGGTGGCGATGCCAGATGTGCCAGTATAGTCGAGCGCTACCACACCGCAGTCGCTCAAGGGCAACTGAATCTCGCCCTGGCATTGCTGGCGTGCGATCTTGCCGGTCACCGAGCGGTCCACCTTGTTGGTGAGCCAGTCTTTGCAAGCCACAGCCTCGAGCTGGAGCACAGTTTCGATGTATTCGTTAAGATTGGCGGTAGCGGTTTTCACCGGTTTGAACCGGTGGGGGGTGGTGACATCGGTCATGACCGTCTTGGGCGAACTGCCGAACATATCGCTCATGGCGAGGTCGATGGGGCGCTTGCCGTCGGCTTGTTCAAAGACGAATCGGTGGTCGCCGGTAGTTTCGCCTACGAGATAGAAGGGAGCGCGTTCGCGCTGGGCAATCTTCTCAATGAAGTCAACATCCTTGTCGTTCACTACCATGCCCATGCGTTCTTGCGACTCGTTGCCGATGATTTCCTTAGCCGAGAGGGTGGGGTCGCCCACGGGCAGTGCGGCCATATTGATTTTGCCACCGGTCTCCTCAACGAGTTCGCTCAAGGCATTGAGATGCCCACCGGCACCGTGGTCGTGGATAGAGACGATGGGGTTGGTCTTGTTCTCGGCGAGCGCGCGAATGACATTGGCCACGCGCTTCTGCATCTCGGGGTTGGCACGCTGCACGGCATTGAGTTCGATGGCGCCTGCATACTGGCCGGTGTTGACACTACTCACAGCGCCGCCGCCCATGCCGATGCGGTAGTTGTCGCCACCCATGACTACCACCTTCTCGCCTGCTTGCGGAGTTCCCTTAATGGCATCGCGCTTGTTGGCGAAACCCACGCCTCCGGCGAGCATGATGACCTTGTCGTAGGCAAACTGCTGTTTGCCCTGTTGGTGCTCAAAAGTGAGTACTGAACCGCAGATGAGCGGTTGGCCATACTTGTTGCCGAAGTCGCTGGCACCGTTTGATGCCTTGATGAGAATTTGCTCGGGAGTCTGGTAGAGCCAGGGACGGGGAGGCATGGTGCAGCGTTCCCAGGCACGTTCGGCCATGGTGCGCGGATAACTGGTCATGTAGACAGCCGTGCCTGCGAGTGGCAGACTGGCTTGACCGCCGCCCAGACGGTCGCGAATCTCGCCACCGGTGCCAGTTGCTGCACCGTTGAAAGGCTCGACCGTGGTGGGGAAGTTGTGTGTCTCGGCCTTGAGCGAGATGACCGACTGGATGTCGGTGACCTCAAAGAACGAGGGCTTGTCAGGTCGCTCGGGCGCAAATTGCTGAATAGTAGGTCCTTCAACAAAAGCTACATTATCTTTGTAGGCCGAGATGACCTTATTGGGGTTATCGCCGGTAGTCTTCTTGATGAGTTTGAACAGCGAAACGGGCATTTCCTTGCCGTCGACAATGAAGGTGCCGTTGAAAATCTTGTGACGGCAGTGCTCGCTGTTGACCTGTGAGAAGCCGAACACCTCGCTGTCGGTGAGAGGTCGGCCCAGTCGCTTGCTCAAGTTGTTGAGGTAGTCAATTTCCTCGTTACTCAAGGCGAGACCCTCGGCTTGGTTGTATTGTTCGAGATTGTCTATATATATAATAGGTTCGGGCGCGCGAGTGATGTTGAACACATCGCCGTCAAGGGTGTGGTAGATGCGCTGCAGCATCGCGTCGCACTGTGGCTCTTTGCTGTTAGCTACGGTGAATTCCTCAATGCGTTCAATGCCGGTCATCGCCATGTTTTGGGTGATTTCGACGGCATTGGTGCTCCATGGAGTGATCATCTCGCGTCGGGGGCCGATGAAGGTGCCGCGTAGCGTGTTGTCGGTTAAGTGTGTGGCAGTCAGGAGCCATTCAAGTTTCTCTACTTCGGGGGCTGAGAGCGAATGAGTGCTGTCTACGGCGTAGACTGTTTTCGCTCCCTTTTTGAAAAATGTTATCATAAAAGTGAATGCTTGTTTTAGGGAGTGTAAAGTTACAACAAATTCTTGACAGGCACAACAATTCGGGGAAATGATTTTTACGAAATTAATTTTAGGATGCCCTGACGGGCAGAAATCTTACCAATCCGGCAATATTTTGAATACTGTGTACTTTCGTGAGATTAAAGAATATGAGAAGGATGTCAAAGAGCGTGTGTGTGGGCAAAGATAGTATAGAGTGATAGTCGTGACAATGATATTAACACAAATTGAGGGGGTCGCCGCCGGCGACGAGGTGGTGGATGGGCTTTTCCGGCAGTGCCGCTATCTGTGCTCGCTATCGCTCGCTATGATAGCGGTACTGCCGGTTATTCAGAGGGCACCCTCGCGGGTGCTTCAAGG
>CAMKGM010000057.1 GCA_946412245.1 uncultured Bacteroidales bacterium | reverse complement strand
GAATTAACATATTATTAACTTTTCCCGAGTCAACTTTTTTCAGGACGATACATCCCACCTTTCCAAAAAGTATCATCACACCCCGAGACCTCCGAGTTCTCCGACAACTGTCAACCGATAACTGATAACTGAAAACTGAAAACTGTCAACTGACTTTGGCTGCTTGCGGGGTGTGTTAAGGTTTTTTGACGATTGTTGTGTCTAATTATGACAAATTTGCAAGTGGCTGGTAAATAGCTAATTGAAAGGCAATATTAATATAATTATACACAAGTTTACAAATTTTATGCACAAAAAATTGGCCGCCATGAAATAAAATGGTACTTTTGTGCGTTAATAAAATCGAGCAAAGGCCTCACAGGCCTCTTTTTGTGTTGCCCGATTCTAAATTAAATTGCGAATGAATATCAAGAAAATATTATCAATAGTTAGCGCAGCAGTCGTCGCATTGACGACCATTCCGGCTCAAGCGCAGAGCCTCCAGTCAGTTTCAAGTTACCGCAAGGCACATGCCGAGCTGCTCGCCAAGCAGCAACGCATCAACGAGCAAATCAAGCTCGAAGAAACCCAACAATATGCTCAAGACCTCTACGGTGAGGTGGAGCCCGAAATCGACATCTACACCGAGGGTTGGGAGAGCGGACTCGTGAACCCGTTCAAGGAGAGCGATGTGCCTGCCATGAAGAAACTTGACGTGCGCAACTATTGCATGCCTGTCAAGAACAATTTCGTGACCTCGAACTATGGCTACCGTCCTCGCTTCAAGCGTGTGCACAAGGGCGTTGACCTGCGTGCGGCCATCGGCGACACGGTGCGTGCTGCCTTCAGCGGACGCATTAGGCTCACCAAGTATGAGCGTGGCGGCTACGGCTTCTATGTGATTGTGCGTCACGACAATGGACTCGAAACCGTCTATGGTCACCTGTCGAAATTCTTGGTTAAGCCCGACCAGGTGGTTAAGGCCGGACAACCCATCGCGTTGAGCGGCAACACCGGCGGCAGCACCGGCCCGCACCTGCACTTCGAGACCCGTTTCATGGGCTATGCCATCAATCCCGAAGCCATCTTTGACTTCGAGAACCGCACAACGCACACCGATCACTACACCTTTACCAAGAGCAACTACACTGAGTCGCGCAGCTATCACGCTCGCAACACCCGCGTGCGCCAGACTGCTTCGCCCGCTCCCACCTATACCGCCAAGCGCAACGACAACGTGCGCCACGCAAGCTCCGGCAGCAACAGCTACAAGTCGTCGTCGCACAAGCACAGCAAGCGCAGCGGCAAGAAGCACGAGTCTAAGTCGGTCGAGGTCAAGAACGGTGACAACCTTTCGAAGATTGCTGCCCGCAACGGCACTACCGTCGCTCAGCTCAAGAAGATGAACGGCATCAAGGGCAACACCATCAAGAAAGGCCAAAAACTCAAAGTGAAGTAATTTTAACAAGATTACATACTATTATGGAATAGTTACGAAAGGAGGGTAGCAGTGATGCTGCTCTCTTTTTTTGACTTGTTTCGGTGCTTTTTTAGTTAAAACTCTGAAAAATGAATATGTATATCTTGTGAATATGGGCTAAATGCACTAATTTTGCGCTGCTTAATTCGAACGAATACACAATTGTTTAACCCAAAACCATAAACACACATTTTTTAAACTAAATCTACTATGACAAGAAAACTGATTTTTTTGCTGGCTATGTGTGTGCAGATGGCCTTTGTCGCTTCGGCAGGTCATGTGACGCAGAACCAAGCAAAGAGTGAGGCGCTTGCCTTCATTCAGCAGAAACAGGGCACAAGCAAGGCCCTCAAGTTTGCTGCTGCTGCCAATAGGCTGCAGTCGGCATCGGCCGATAACGCCTACTACTACGTGTTCAATGTGGCCGACAATGGCGGCTTCGTGATTGTGTCGGGCGACGACCGTACGAACCCCATCCTGGGCTTCAGCGATGAAGGCAACTTCGATGCCAACAAGATTCCTGCCAACATGAAATCGTGGCTCGAAGGCTACGCTGAGCAAATCAAGGCGCTCGACAACATGACCGACCAGCAAGCCAAGACACTGCTCGCCGCTCCCAAGCTCAGAGCCACTGTCGACACCCGCAACTCAATTGCCCCGATGATCACCACCAAGTGGGACCAGGCAACCCCTTACTGGAACGAGTGCCCCGAGTTCATGAGCGTTGAGGATGGCGACACCATTGGCGAACTGGCCTACACCGGCTGCGTGGCAACCGCCATGTCGCAAATCATGAAATTCTATGAATATCCCGCACAAACCTCACAGGTGATTCCCGCTTACAGCTTCACCTATGGCGACGGCAACTACAACTACAGCACCGTGCAGATGGAAGAACTGCCCATCACCACCTTTGACTGGGCACACATGAAAGACAGCTACACCGGCGCTGAAGACGAGGTCTATACCACCGCTGTGGCGCACCTCATGCTCTATGTGGGTTGCGCCATCAAGTCGCAGTATGGCACATCGGCTACCGGTGCCTATACCGACGACATTCCCAATGGCTTCGCACAGTTCGGCTACGGCTCGAAACTGGCTTACCGCAACGACTACACCCAAGACGTGTGGGAAGGCATGGTCTATGACGAACTCGCCGCAGGTCGCCCCATGATCTATAACGGCACTGCCGGCTCAGGCGGTGGCCACTCGTTCATTTGCGACGGTTTTGAATATGGCAACTACTTCCACATCAACTGGGGTTGGGGTGGCATGGGCAACGGCTACTTCCAACTGGCTGTGCTCAATCCGCATGAGAGCGGCATCGGTGGCTCATCGAGCGCCGAAGGCTACAACATGAAGCAGAACATCGTTTACAACGTGATTCCCGGTGGAACAGCTCCTGTTGACGATCCTGCTGAACCCGAACTCACCTGCACGGCCGTTAGCGGCCCCTCAGGTTGGGAACGTGATCGCGTTTCTGACCCCTTCAAGATTTACAAGTCTAAGATTGTGAAGGTGAGCTACTCTGACCACTCCGGCACAGGCAAGAAGTTCAAGACCGCTCTCGGTCTGCTGAATCCTGCCGACGGCACTTTCTCAGTGGTGACTAACTCGCCCCAAAACGGCTACTACACTGTAACTACTTCTGCACTCGGAGTCACCACCAAGTTTGGCGATGGTATTATCAATTCTACCGCCTCTGACGTGATTAAATTCGGTGCAGGCCTCACCGGCACTTACCATCTGGTGGGTATCTATCAGGTTGAAGGCTCTGATGAGTGGAAACTTATGAAAGAGGCTGACCGTCACTACCTTGAGGTGAGCATGACCAACACCTATTGCACCGGCACGCAACACCCGGTTATCAACCTGCAGGCCACCAACTGGGAATTCACCGGCGGTGAGCGTGTGAACGCGAAGGAGCAAATCCACGTCACGCTGAAGAACAACAGCGTGGACCGCTTCTATGGCGACCTGTACCTTGACTTTGGCGGACAGCAAATCGACGAGTACTCGCAGTACACCACTGTGGTTACCGGCGAGGTTAAGCCCGGCGAAGAGAACACCATTACCTTCAACGTCACTCCCGCATCGGCCGGCAACAAGACCGTGCGCGTGATGCTCCTCGACCAATATGGCCAATTCAATACCATAGCTCAAACGACCGTTAATATCGCCCAGAGTGCCGAAGCTGAGGAGCTGAACCTGTCGGTAGTGATTGCAGCCGAAAATGCTGTTCCGGCCGAGACAGAGGGCGACTTCGACGTGATTTATGACACTCACGCTCGCTTCAGCGCCGCTATCACCAACCATAGCAATGGCGAGTATAACAAGTATGTGCTGGCTCCCCTGTTCCTCGTGCAAAAGAACGAGGACGGCAGCGTTGCCGGCGGCTCTATGGTAACCTACAAGCAGCTCACCATTTCGCTGGCTGCCGGTGAAACCAAGACCTACTACTTCGACTTCGACAACCTGGCATACGGCTCGACCTACGCCATGAACATCTATGCCCGCAACAACGTGCCTACCGAACAGGAAGGCTCGCATGTTGATAACATCGTGAAACCCGGTGAATCGGTTTACTACGATGTGCTGCCCGGCATCATCACTTGGACTGCCAATGGCACTCGCAACGGTGTGAAGCCTGTTGAAGGCTTCCAGGTGGCCGGCGACGTTGTCGCTGTGAGCCTCGAAGGCCTCACCCTGAACAGCATCGTTGCTAACCAGAACCCCAATACCCTCTACTTCATTGACGAGAACGCTACCGCTCCCGCAGGCATCGAGAACTGCAACATCGTGAACGGTTCTATGGCTCAGAATATCGCCATCAAGGACGGTTATCCCTTCATGACTCCTCAGAGCTTCGTCGCTCAGGCTATCAGCTACGAGCGCACCTTCACCAAGGCTCGCCGTGAGGGCATTGCCGAGAACTGGAGCACCATCGTGCTGCCGTTCACTCCCACCACTGTGAGCAACAACAACTTGTGGATTGAGCGCTTTGCTCAAGAGGTTGACGGCGTGGTAACCTTCAGCGAAGTTAACAATATGGAGGCTAATGTGCCTTACATCATCGCTGCTAAGCAGGACGCTATCGGCACTCCCATCACTTGGAGCGCAAGCAACGTGCTCATGAAACCCGAACCCATTGCTTACACTAGTGGCGACACTTACCTGATGACAGGTACTTTCGTAGGCGAGACTGTTGAGGAAGCCTATGCTGTCAACGCAGCAGGTTCTGTAGCTAAGTGGGGCAACGCAGCCGTTGAGCCCTTCCGCGCTTACTTCAAGGAAATTACTGCTGTTGAAGGTCATGCCGACATTCTGCTTCCCGGCGAGGAAGGCACAGTCGACATCATCCTGGGCGACGCTAACGGCGACGGCGAGGTGAACGTAAACGACGTGACTGTGGTCATCAACTACATCTTAGAGAAAAACCCGACCCCCTTCGTCTTCGATAACGCTGACGTGAACGGCGACGGCGGGGTGACCGTGCTCGATGTCACTGCAATTATCAACATCATCCTGAACAACAATTAATAACTATTTGAAGTTATTCTCATAAATTACCAATGGAGCCGGGCCGTGATGGTCCGGCTCCTGTTTTTCTGTGAATGTGCTGCACACTGAAAGGCTACCCCCATCGGCAAGTTATTTTTCTCATAATTGCGCTACCTGTTTCACTGTTGCGTGATTTTGTGTAACTTTGCGGCTCTGAGACTGATGTCTTCAGCTTATTTACATAAACCCTCGTCACTGTTATGCTCAAGATTGTCGCCATTATGTTTTGCGGAATGGGTGCGGGCTATCTGTTGCGCCGCAAGCGTCTCGCGTTTGTACCGTTGACCATCACGGTACTCATTTGGCTGCTGCTGTTCTTCTTGGGCGTTGATGTGGGGTCCAATCCGAGCATTATTCAGGCGGTGAGCACGCTGGGCGCCGAGGCATTGCTGTTGTCGTTCGCGGGCATTGCCGGTAGTGTGGCGCTGGCGTGGGCCCTGTGGCGATGGGCTTCGCGCGGCAAGAGAAATAATCAGCGTCAGGAAGGGGGTGATTGCTCATGAAGGGTAGTCTCATCATCGTCGCCTTCTTCGTGGCGGGCATTTTGTGCGGCCTGTATCACTTGTTGCCCGAGGCTTTGGTCAATCCTGATATCAGTTATTATGTGCTGTGCGCCCTCATGTTCTTTGTGGGCGTGAGTGTGGGCAGCAACACCTCTGCGCTCAAGAGTTTCAAAAGTCTGAATCCGCGCCTGGCTTTATTGCCGCTCATGACCATCGTGGGCACACTGGCGGGTTGCTCCATCACCACGCTGCTGCTGCCGGAGCGTTCGTTGAGCGACTGCCTGGCCGTGGGGTCGGGATTTGGCTACTACTCCCTGTCAAGCATCTTCATCACGCAGTACCGTGGTGCCGAGCTGGGCATGGTGGCATTGCTTGCCAATATCGTTCGCGAGGTCTTCACGCTCCTGGGTGCACCGTTGCTGGTGCGCTGGTTCGGGCCGCTATCGCCCATCTCGGTGGGTGGAGCGACCACCATGGACACCACGCTACCCATCATTACCCGTTGCTCGGGCAATGACTTTGTCATTCTCTCAATTTTTCACGGATTTGTGGTCGATTTCACGGTGCCTTTCCTGGTCACCTTCTTCTGCTCACTATAACTTCTCGTCCTCTTGCTGCGGTGGCATGAATCGCGCATAAGGATTCTCCTCGGGCGTTTCGTCGCTCGGTGCCGCAGGCTCTGCGCTCTCCCGCTGCTGTGGCGGCATGAAGCGCGCATTGGGGTCTTCAGCTGACTCTGCGTCGCCGGTCGGGGCGGTTTGAGCCGGTTCGGTGTCGGCGACAGGCTGGCCCGTTTCGGCCGTGGGTCGCTTGTCAGCTTGGCTCTTGCGGCTCTTGTGCGTGGCGTGCTCAATCTTGTTCCACTCGTCGTGCAGGTCATGTCCTACCTTTGACAAGGTCTTTTTGCCGCCTTGAATCCCTTTCTCAAACGTCTCGTCAATGGACCGTTCCAGTATGGTGTTGAACTTGAACGGAAGAACCGATACCAGTGCCGATGCCAGTGCTGCAAACAGCAACCAGCGGCACACGGTGTAGCCCATGCCCAAGTGCTCCATACCGAATCCCTCGAGTGCGTCGTTGGCAATCACATCGGGTGCGTGTTGCAAGCCCACATTCAGGAACACATGGTGCGTGTTGAAGAAAAAGACACCCATCCCCACAAAGGCTGCCACCAGAAGGCCCCAGTAGCGGTTCTTCAGGCAGTTGATGGCAATGCCGCCAAAGCAGGCAATGAACGGTAGCAGGGCAAAGATGGTGCGCTTGAAACTGAAATTCTCGGTAATCATGGCCGCCGAGTAGGCCAGACCGGTCACATCGCCCTTCACCTGCAACTCGCACAGTGGCAGGAAGACGTAGCAGATGAGGGTGGCGATGAGCAATATGTTGGTGATGGGTTTCATGAAAAAGTCGTAGTTGTAGTAGATGTATTCTTGTTTTGCAAAGTAACAAATTCTGTAGCAAAACGGCAATTATTAAGACTTATTTTAGTTAAATTTTACCTTTTGCAACAATCTCTAAACCGCGAGGCGGCTTGCTGTGTCACTTGCGTAGCGGAGCCAGCAAATGCGGGTCGCCCACAATCCACAGCACATCGCCGGCGGCAAAGCGCAGGTCGGGTGTCGGGTTGATGTAGCCGTCGTCATTGTCGGTCTCCGAGTCTCGTTGCACGGCCACCAGCAGCGAACTGTAGTCCTCGCGCAATCGGGCTTGCCCCAGGGTCTTACCCACGATGGGCGACCGCTCTGTGATGGCAAAGTGCATAAACACCGGGGCTCCCACGTTGCGCTCAGCCACCTCGTTGGCCTCCACAAGCGGCAGCATGGCCTGTATTTGCTCGTCGGTACCTATCACGCCCAGCAAGTCGCCGGGAAATATGCGCATATCGCCCTTGGGCACGGGGTGAATCACCGACTTGCGCTGAATGTTGACCACGTTCACGCCATATTTTCGCCTAATGTCGGCATTGCGCAGTTTCTCGCCGACGAAAGGACAACTGTAGCCCACTCGCATATAGGCCAGGTGCAGGTCGCTCACCAGGTTGTTGCCCTTGCCGGTGCGCCGGTTCTCGCGCTCGTTGGCGTTGCTCACAAACCGTCGCTCAAGTTTTTTCACGCGTTTCTTGAACAATGGGGCAAACAAGCCCAGTAGCAACGTAATCACAATGACACCTATAATGAGCGAGATGGCACTGGAGTAGGTGCTATACAGGATGCTCACCACAAATCCCGTTGCGATGATGACCGAGAGCAGTGTCATCACCACCAGTGGCACATACGTAACTCGCCCCGAGGTCTCTACTAACTGTTCGCGCTCCTTCGCCGATACCGTGGGGAACGTGATGGCGTAAATGAAGGGCAGGATGATGCCTATGGTTCCGGCCATCGCCAGAAAACGGCCCCATGCGCCGGGTATCGATTGCGTGATGAACGGTATCAAATACATGCGACTCAAAATAATCAGCGCCATAATCACCACTGTGTAGAGCAACAAACGCAGCAGATAACGCTTGATAATCGATTTCCATAGCGATTTTGACTCGCTTTGCTCGCTCTCGGTGGCGTTCTTGCTATAGCCCTCAAGCAGGATGGACCACTGCTGAGGCAGGTGCCGCACTACCCAGTTGTAGCACGGAATGGCCTGCTTAATGAAGAATGGCGTGAAAAAGGTGGTGATGACCGATACCGCTACAATGATGGGGTAGATGGTCTCGTCAAGGACTTTTAGCGACATGCCCAGTGTGGCGATAATGAACGAGAATTCGCCAATTTGAGTCAGGCAAAAACCTGACTCCATGGCTATCTTCAGGGGCTGACCTGCTGCCAGCATGCCAAACGTGCCGAAGATAATCATGCCCACAACCACTACTACCGAGAGCAGGGCTATCATGCCTCCATACTGCACAATCACATCAGGGTCTACCATCATGCCCACCGAGATGAAGAATACCGCGCCAAACAGGTCTTTCACCGGCATAATGACGCGCTCAATGCGCTCGGCCTCGTTCGTGCCCGCAAGTATCGAACCCATCACAAATGCGCCCAGTGCCAGCGAAAAGCCTGACTCGACCGAGAAAATGGCCATCAAGAAGCATAACCCCATGGCGATGATAAGCATCATCTCATCACTCAGCACACGCCTGAATCGCTTGAACAGCGTGGGCAATACAAAGATGCCTATGGTGAACCAAATGATGAGGAAGAACGACAACTTTAGGATGCTGCGTAACATCTCACCGCTCTCAACCGTTTGGTTGATGGCGATGGACGACAGCACCACCATCATCACCACTGCCACCAAGTCCTCGATGATGAGCACCGCCAGCACGAGCGGCACAAACCGACGCTGACTCATGTTCAGGTCGTTCAGCGCCTTGATGATGATTGTGGTCGACGACATCGATATCATACCACCCAGGAAGATGCAGTTGATTGTCGAGAAATGAAGAGCTTTGCCCACAAGAAAGCCCAGGCCTATCATGCCGCTCACTATTATTAAGCACGTGATGATGGCCGAACTGCCCACGTTCAGCAACTTCTTGAAACTGAATTCAAGACCCAGCGAGAACAGCAGCACAATGATGCCTATCTGGGCCCAGAACTCAATGTTGTCGTGAGTCGCCACAGTGGGGAAAAACGAGAAATGCGGGCTGGCAATAAAGCCGGCTACAATGTAGCCCAACACGATGGGCTGCTTGAGCAACTTGAATACGACGGTGGCTACTGCGCCCAAAACCAGGATGAGCGCCAGGTCGCCTATGAGGCTTTCTATATTGAGTGCTTCCATTTTGTTCTGTTTCTTGAGTTGTTGGTTTGTGAGTGTTCTCGTCGCTGAGTTTTTACGGAATCTTCTCTAACTTCTTACAAAGTTACACAAAAATCCTGTTTGAACCATAATGTGGCCTGAAAATCGTTGATTTTTATGTTTATTTATAAAAAAGATAAAAGTCCGGCTCTCACGAGTGGGACTTTTGAATTTTATGAATAGAATCTGTATAGAAAAGTGCAATCAATCTTCGGTTGCTGAATATCGTGTTTCAGCATTGCAAAGGTAAGATGAAATTATTTGAAACAAAAATTTTGCGGAATTTTTTTAGTGAAAAAATGTTTAATTTCTGCATAATGCGTAATTTTGCACACGAAATGTGAAATATGTGCAACTTTGCATGAAGCGCTTCAATGTATTTTTGCAACACAAATGAACTATCGGTTAATTTGATTAATACAAAAAACGATGTCAAAGCCTATATTTAACGAAATAAGAGCAAGAATGAAATATGCGATATTGGCGCTGGTGGCGTGCTTGGCTTGGGCCGTGAGCGGCGCTACCATGCCTGCCGATACTGTCGGCACGCAACCTTCTGAAACCAAGGTGAGTCTCATTACCATCTATCCCGGCAGCGAGGTCTATGAACTCTATGGCCACACCGAGTTGCGGGTGCGCACTGCCGATAGCGATATGTTCTACAACTATGGCCTGTTCGACTTCACCGCACCGGGCTTCACTGCGCGCTTCATAGCGGGCGAGACCGACTACCTGTGCGGGGCCATTCCGCCCGACCTTGCCCTCTCCGGTTACGCAGGCCGCAAAGTGGTGGAGCAGGAACTGGCACTCACCCCGAAAGAGGCTGCCGCCATTCGCGACTACTTGCGCAACAACGCGCTCCCCGCCAATGCCACTTATCGCTACAAGTTCTTGAGCAACAACTGCGCCACGCGTCCGCGCGACATCATCGAGATGGCTCTGGGCAAGCGACTGCACTATTCCGATGCCGCGAGTCGCATGACGTTCCGCGACATGATGAGTGACTATAATGCCAACTATGCCTGGGAGCAGTTCGGCATTGACTTGGCGCTGGGTAGCGGCATTGACACCGTGGTGACGCTACGTCAGGAGATGTTCTCGCCCATGAAACTCATGCAGCACATGGGCGCGGCGACCGTTGATCGCGACGGCGTGCGAGTGCCGCTGGTGACCGCCACCCGAGTGCTCATTGACGGCGACAACAAGGGACTGGTGAAAGATCCCACCCCCTTCTTTCTCACGCCGCTGTTCTTCGCCTTGCTGCTGCTCGTGGTCACCTTGCTCATCACCCGCCGCGACGTGCGCCGTGCCAAGGCTTCGCGCTGGTTCGATGTGTTGCTTTACACCCTCTACGGACTGTGGGGTGCGGTGCTCTTCTACCTCATTTTCGTCTCCACCCACGAGGCCACCTCGCCCAACTACAACGGACTCTGGTTGCACCCATTCTACCTGCTCATTCCGCTACTCATGTGGTTCAAGCGTTGCCGCAAGTTTGTGCACGGACTGCATCGCACCATAGTGCTGGTGCTCATTTTTACCTTGCTGGCGTGGCCCCTGTTGCCGCAGGTGGCCAATGTGGCCTTCTTCCCCCTGATGCTCACCCCCCTGGTGCGCTCAGTGGGCAACCTGCTCATCGCCCGCAAGCAAGCCCGCCGCGGCAAGTAAAAAGTTCAAAGGAGTTTCGCAGTCTTGAGAGTGGCTTTGTCATGAAAATAATGGATTATAGTTTTTATCTTATCTCAATTATTTTCGATAGGGGTAAATATCCCACCCTGTTCGGTGGGGCTGCGGGTTTTAGTTACTATCTGTCATTCGATACTTATGCTTTGCTTCGTGAAGTGCCAAATTCAACACTCAGGGCTATCACCGACCACTACATTTTAGCTTTTACTTTTCTATTTCTTGCTTATTTTGCTTTGTTTTGGTTTTATTATAAGCGAAACAATCGATATAAAGCAATTTTTGAGCATTATTCACAAAAAAGAGCGCAATATAAATTCAGGTGGCTCAAAGAAATGTTTCATTTTTTGATTTTGTCAGTGGTTTTATTATCACCCGTTCTAATTATGGTGTTGATAAAACGATTGTAGTTTCAACCGGTGAAATATGTGGAAAATGGGTGGAAAAAGGGCCTGAACACACATTATATTAAAAAATGCGACGAAAAGTCAGAAGTTTTTCGTAATTTTGCAAATTCTTGTGTCAGTCGTCATGATTGGCACTAAGTTTGCGAGAAAAGATACTATTGTGTCAGAAAGAAATAAAAAAATAACATATATATGGGATTAAATGACTTTTTGAAATCAATATTCGGCAACAAGAGTGAGCGCGATGTGAAGAAGATGCGCCCTGTGCTGAACAAGATTAAGGAGATTTATCCGTCGATTGAGCAACTGTCGAACGACGAGCTGCGTGCGCGCAGTGCCGCGATTCGTCAGGACATTGCTGACTATGTTCAGCCTCAGCGCGACGAGATAGCCAAAATCAAGGCTGAAATTGAGACCATTGACTACGAGGAGCGCGAGCCCCTGTGGGAGAAGGTCGATAAGATTGAAAAGGATATTCTGGAGCGCATCGAGGAGAAGCTCAACGAGGTGCTGCCCGAGGTGTTTGCCATTGTGAAGGACACTGCTCGCCGCTTTGCCCAAAACGAGGAGATTGAAGTGACGGCCAACGACTTTGACCGCGAACTCGCTTCGCAGGGCAAGGACTTCCTGGAGATTAGGGGCGACAAGGCGGTGTACTTCAACCACTGGATTGCCGGCGGTAACGAAATCACTTGGGACATGATTCACTACGACGTGCAGCTCATTGGCGGTATCGTGTTGCATCAAGGCAAGATTGCCGAGATGGCGACCGGTGAGGGTAAGACGCTGGTGGCTACGCTGCCTGTGTTCCTGAACGCGCTGGCCGGTCAGGGTGTGCACATGGTGACGGTGAACGACTACCTCGCCAAGCGTGACTCGGAGTGGATGGGCCCGCTCTATCAGTTCCATGGCTTGAGCGTGGCCTGCATCGACAAGACGCAGCCCAACTCGCCCGAGCGCCGTGCAGCCTACAACTGCGACATCACCTTCGGTACCAATGCCGAGTTCGGTTTCGACTACCTGCGCGACAACATGGCTATGCAGCCCGAGGACATGGTGCAGCGTCCGCATCACTATGCCATCGTCGATGAGGTTGACTCGGTGCTGATTGACGATGCCCGTACGCCTCTTATCATTTCAGGTCCCGTGCCCCGTGGCGAGGACCAGATGTTTGACCAATACAAGCCCAATGTGGAGCGCGTGTACGAGGCTCAGCGTCGCCTGGTGACCAACCTGCTTGCCGACGCCCGCCGCCTGATGGCGAGCACCGACGAGAAGCAGGTGGCCGACGGCACACTGCTGCTGTATCGTGCCTTCAAGGGTCTGCCTAAATACAAGCCGCTCATCAAGTTCCTCTCGCAGGAGGGTATTAAGGCCCAGATGCTCAAGACCGAGGCGAAGTATATGCAGGACAACAGCCGCGAGATGTATGTGGTGACCGATCCGCTCTACTTCATCATCGACGAGCAGAACAACACCGTGGAGCTCACCGACAAGGGTATCGACGTGCTCACGCAGGGCACCGACGACCCCAAGTTCTTTGTGCTTCCCGACATTGCCAGCGAACTGAGTGCCGTGACCAACGAGCCGCTCACCGACGAGGAGAAGATGCACAAGCGCGACGAATTGCTGCAGAACTACTCGGTCAAGGCCGAACGCGTGCACACCGTGACGCAGCTGCTCAAGGCCTACACCCTGTTTAACCGCGACGACGAATACATCGTCGACAACGAGGGCAAGGTGAAGATTGTGGACGAGCAGACGGGCCGTGTGATGGAGGGTCGCCGCTACAGCGACGGTCTGCATCAGGCTATCGAGGCCAAGGAAGGTGTGAAAGTGGAGGCTGCCACGCAGACCTTTGCTACCATCACCCTGCAGAACTACTTCCGCATGTATCACAAGTTGGCCGGTATGACCGGTACGGCTATTACCGAGGCCGGTGAGTTCTGGGAAATCTATAAACTTGATGTGGTGACAATCCCGACCAACAAACCGGTGATTCGCAACGATATGCCGGACCGCGTTTACAAGACCGAGAAAGAGAAATTCAACGCCGTGATCGACGAAATCGAAAAGATGCGCAACAGTGGCCGTCCGTGTCTGGTGGGTACCACCTCGGTCGAGGTGTCGGAGCGATTGAGTCGTCAGCTCAGTCTGAAACACATTCCGCATCAGCTGTTGAACGCTAAGCCCGAACGCACTCAGAAGGAGTCTGAAATCGTGGCACAGGCAGGTCGCTCGATCGACGGCTTGGGTGTGGTGACCATCGCCACCAATATGGCAGGTCGTGGTACCGACATCAAGCTCACCCCCGAGGTGAAGGCTGCCGGCGGTCTCGCCATTATTGGCACCGAGCGCCACCAGTCACGCCGAGTCGACCGTCAGTTGCGCGGTCGTGCCGGACGTCAGGGCGACCCGGGTAGCTCAATCTTCTTCGTGTCGTTTGAAGACACCGTGATGCGCTGGTTTGCCGGCGATCGCACCGTGAAGCTGCTCGACCGCCTGGGATTGAAGGACGGTGAGGCCATAGAGTCGCCCATGGTGACCAAGTCGATCGAGAACGCTCAGAAGCGCGTGGAAGAGAACCACTTCGGTCAGCGTAAACACACGCTGGAATATGATGACGTGATGAACGCGCAACGCAAGGTGGTCTACACCCGTCGCCATCATGCCGTGATGGGCGAGCGCATTGGCATCGATATCATCAACACGCTCTACGACAGCGTGGAAGACACCGTGAACCGCTTTGGTCCTGACCAGTATGAGGACTTGAAGATGCACGTCTTCTCAACCTATGCTATAGAGCTCCCCTTCGATGAGGCTGAATATCGCAAGATGGATTCCAGTGAAGTGGAGAAGATGCTCGATGAGGCCGTACTCAAGGCCTTCCGCCGCAAGACCGACCGCATTGTGGAGGTGGCGAACCCCGTCATCCGTCACATTGTAGAAGAGCAACTCAAGAATGGTGCTCCCGAACCTGTGGGCCAAATGCGTGTGCCCATTAGCGACGGTCGCCGCACCTTCGGCATCGTGATTGATATGAAGGAAGCCTACGAGACCGAGTGCAAGTGTCTCGCCAAGGCTTGGCAGAAGGCCGTGATGCTCGTCACCATCGACGAGAGTTGGAAAGAGCATCTGCGCGAGATGGACCAGTTGCGCCAAAGTGTGCAGAACGCCAGCTACGAGCAGAAGGATCCTCTCGTGATTTACAAGGTCGAGTCGTTCAACCTGTTCAAGACCATGCTGGGCAACATGAACAACAAGGCTATCTCCACGCTCATGCGTGGTCAGATTCCCATTGAGGCCGGCGACCCGGGTAATGTGGTAGACCGTGACCGTGAAGAGGCTATGCGCCGTCGCGCTCAGCAACAGCAGCGCTACAGCGAGGGCCGTGGCGGTGGCGGCGATGCCCTGGCAAGTGCCAGTGCGGCCAATGCTGCCGCTTCGCGCGGTGCCAGCCACAATGCCAATCGCCCCACGGCTCCCATCCATGTGGGACCCAAGGTGGGCCGCAACGATCCCTGCCCCTGCGGTAGTGGCAAGAAGTTCAAGAACTGCCACGGCAAGGACCAGTTTTAATCTTTGATTTTCACAGACTCAGGGCATTCCCCATGAGTCTATCGCATAACAAAAGCCGATGCCCGCGTGGGCACCGGCTTTTTGATTTTGTTTCTGATTTTACTTGTCATCATAATGGCCATAGGTTGAAAGGAGAAGAACTACCACTTCAGTTTCATAGATGCGATAAACCATGCGGTGCTTTTTAGTGATTCGTCTGCTCCATCTGCCTTCGGGTTGCCCTTTTAGTGGTTCTGGATGCCCTGACCCGGTTTTGGGATGCACTTTTAGTTCCTCAATCAGTCGGCATGCTTTCTGAAATGCTTTCGGCTCGTTTTTGGCCAAACGATATAAATCGTCTTCTGCATCTGGAGTGTTGATGATTCTATAGGTCATAGCCACGCCTTCTTAAATAGGTGGTTACATCTTCATTAGCGAGCATCTCGTGGCAATCGCCACATTCATAAGCCCGCTCACCACGCTCCAACTTGGCGAGGAACTCTTCTTGAGTCATTGCAGCCGAATCTTTTTTCTGGGCAACCAACTTCTTCAAATATTTGGAGAGTTTCTCCATCAAATTCTCGTCATCGGCTATTTCGGCCAAATCACGAATAATTTGAATATTCATTTCTGATGGTGTCATAATGCTTTTGGTTTTAGTTACTGATGGCAAAAATACAAATAAATCCTTAATAAAAAAATTGATTGATGACGAAACATCGAAAAAGTGCATAATGAGCGTTGTCGTTAGTATCATCGCATAACAAAAGCCGATGACCGCTTGGGCACCGGCTTTTTGATTCCGTGATTTGTAGGCGATTCAGTCTTTGAGCGAGTAGGTGATGGTGGTCACCACGCGCAGCACCTTGATGTGCGGTGTGTTCTCGTCGCGATCCTCAATCGAGAACTGGCCCTGGTCGGCGGTCACAATCTTGTTCAGGTCGCTGCCGCACTGCTTGGCAAACTGTTCGCCGGTGGCTTTAGCCTTCTCGATGGCCTCTTCCATCATCTTGGGCTTCATCTCCTGGAACGAGGTGTAGTCGTAGCGAATGCTGTTCTCGTAGGAGTCGGCCACGATGGCGATGCCCTGCTTGAGCAGTTCGCCCTGCTTGGCGATGATGCCGCGCACCTTGTCCACCTGGTCGCTCGTGACCGTGATCACCGACTTCACATAGTAGCGCTCGGCGGCACGCTCGTTGTAGTTGTACTCGTTGGCGTTCTTATCCACGAGCACGGGCGGATTCACCGTGATTTCCTTGTCGGTGAGGCCGTTTTGCTTCAGGAAGGCCACTACGGCAGCGTTGGTGCTGTTGATTTTGGCATACAAGCTTGGCAGGTCGTTGCCCATTTCCTTGGTCACGATGGGCCAAGTCACCTTGTTGGCCGGTACCTCTTTTTCACACAGGCCTTTGACGGTCACCACGCGGTCTTTGTTCACAAAGTTGTCAATGCCGCCCTTGATGCACAGACCCAGAATAATAACGCCTGCGGCGATGATGAGTGCCTCGACCATCCAGCCGCTCAGTTTAAACTTTGACATAGCGTTTCAGATTTTTTTAATGCAGAATAATTGATAGGTTTTAAAAACTCGTCAATTAGACGCACCCATCGCCCTCAAGGTTTAACCGCGAATTTTACAAAATTTCTGCCATCAAATACTACTATGATTCAAAATCACTTAAAATCCTAAAAAATAGAGGATTATTTTTTGTGAATTCCGATAAAATGCAGAAAAATGGCTCTTGAATTCCGATAAAATGCAAGACTGCCGAGAACTCCGAGAGCTCCGAGAACTGAAAACTGAAAACTGATAACTGATAACTGACAACTACTTCAGGCGTGCGGTGCCAAGCTCAATGACCAGCGACACTTGATAAAGGTCGTCATTGGCATTCTTGCCCACGAGGAGCGTGAGCGTGCGGCCGTCAATGCTGGTGAAGTAGCAGTCCAGACCGTCCACAGTCTTCTTGATGAGGGTATATTTCTTATCGAGTGCAGCGTGCACGTTCTTGCCAAACTTGATGGCCTCTTTCTTGCTCAGGTCAGACTTCAGGAATGTGATGCCGGTGAACACATAGTCTGTGAGGTTGTGGTCGGTGCACTCAAAGAGCGCCAGGTCGAATTTGATGCCTTCGAACTTAGCGTTGGAGATGTAATAGCTGTTGCCAAAATCGCCCGGAGCCAGCCCTTGTGATTCAAGCGCTGATTTTACCTTGGTGTTAGTGGTTTGGCCCAGGGTGCATCCGTAGAACTGCTTGGGCAACGTGATTTGGTCTTGAGCGTTTATGGTGAGTGATGTGGCGAGGCACATGACGATGGCGGTGAGCCAAGTTGCAATCTTTTTCATTGTTCAGTAATTGTTATTGTTGAAAATCGGTGCGAAGATACTAACAATTTTATAAATGCGTGATGATGCATTCATAAAAATGAGCCAAACCTTTAGTTTCTCACATTTTTTAGCAAATTATGTGTATCTTTGTAACATGAGTTAACAGCAAACCATAATGAGCCGACAGTTGAAAATCGTAATGTCCATCTTGGCTGTTGTCCTGCTGCTTGCCTCATGTGGCAAGCAGGATGAGCAAGCCGAAGCCCGGGTTAGTTCCATTATGCCCGCCGACTGCTCACTCATGCCGGGCGATGTGGTCTTCAGGCAAGGCTTGGGCTTTGAAAGCGAGGTGGTGATGCTGGCGCAGGGTGGGGAAGGGATGTACTCGCACTGCGGCATGGTGGTGGACTCGGCCGGCGTGATGATGATTGTGCATGCGGTCCCCGGTGAGCCCGACTTTGAGGGCGATGTGAACCGTGTGAAACTGGAGCATCCCGCGCGATTCTTCATGCGCAGTCGTGCCGGCCGTGGCGAGGTGATGCGCAGTGCCGACTCAACGGTGGCGCGACTGGCGGCAATGCAAGCCTTGAACTACTATAAGCGAGGCATGAGATTCAACGACGACTATGACGATGCCGACACTACGCGCCTCTATTGCACGCAACTCGTAGTCCGAGCCTATACCGCCGCGGGAGCTCGCCTGCGTGTGGGGTCGCCGCGACACTTCGCTGTGCCGGGGGTGTTTGACGTGACCTGCATCCTGCCTGTGCAACTTTATCGGTGCGGTTACTTCAAGAGCGTGTCAAGTTTTCCTGCCGATTCCTCGCAACCATAGAGTTGCGTTTTACAGGCGATGAGTGAGGAACGTGGGAGATGTTACAAATATTGAAAAAATGTAAATAATATAAAAAATGTGCATTTGGCTATTGTTCTTGAAAAAAAATCATTAAATTTGCATTTGTCATTAGAAATGTGACAGCGAATTTAGACTTGAACTCCGATGCTTACGCAAATTTACAACGGTCATATACTCACGCCGCAAGGTTGGATTAACGGTGGGTCGGTGATTATGGAGGACTCAAGGATTGCTGAAATCAAAAACAGCGCAAACCTTGAGCCCAAGGCCGACGTTCATGTCAATGCCTACGGAATGCACGTGGTGCCGGGTGGTGTGGAGTTGCACTGCCACGGTGGTGGCGGTAGCGACTTTATGGAAGGTACGCCCGAGGCATTCAGAACGGCCGTTCACGCGCATCTCAAGCACGGAACCACAGCCATGTTCGCTACCTTGTCGTCGGCCACGCTGCCCATGATGGAGCGTGCTTGCGCCACTTGCTCAGAACTGATGAAGGAACCTGACAGCCCCATCATGGGTCTGCACTTGGAAGGTCCCTACTTCAATCCCCGCAAAGCCGGTGCGCAGATGCCGGAACTCATTCGCAATCCTGATGTGGCTGAGTATCATCACATTGTGGAGGACTATGATGCCGTGAAGCGGTGGAGCGCAGCCCCGGAGCTGCCCGGAGCCATTGAAATGGGCAGGTATCTCGTTGACAAGGGCATCGTTGCCGCCATAGGCCACACCGATGCCGAGTATCCCGACGTCAAGGCCGCTTACGAGGCAGGTTACACCCATGCAACACATTTTTATAATGGTATGCCTGGTTTTCACAATGTGCGCGAATTCAAGCATGCGGGCACGGTTGAGGCTGTCTATCTCATGGAGGACATGACCGTGGAGATGATTGCCGACGGCATTCATGTTCCGCCCTCAATCCTGAAGCTGGTGCACCGCATCAAGGGCGTGGAGCGCACGGCGCTCATCACCGATGCGCTGGCCATGACCGCCAGCGATAGCGACAGGGCTTTCGACCCGCGTGTGATTATTGAGGACGGGGTGTGTAAATTGAGTGACCGCTCGGCGCTTGCCGGCAGTATCGCTACGATGGACCGACTCATTCGCACCGCTGTGCAGCAGGCCGGCATTCCGCTGAACGACGCTTGCCGCATGGTGAGCGAGACGCCGGCCCGCATCATGGGCATCTATGACCGAAAGGGCTCATTGCAACGTGGCAAGGATGCCGACATTATTCTGCTTGACAGCGACCTTAACGCCCATGCAGTCTACTCGATGGGCAAGCTGGTGGAATAGTTGACAGCTTTCAGTTTTCAGTTATCAGTTTTCAGTTATCAGTTGTCAGTTCTCCATTCTCCGTTCTCCGAAGTCCGAAGTCCGTCCTCCGTTACCGGTTTTTCCGGTTGCAAAAGGGTGAAAAAGTGCGTTTTTTGCCCCAAGATTGAAAAAAATGTGTTGTTGTGGTTGTTAGTTACCATTTTTTTTGTAACTTTGCACCCACAATAACCGAACATGGTGAGATTAGCTCAGTTGGTTAGAGCGTCGGATTGTGGTTCCGAAGGTCGTGGGTTCGACCCCCACATTTCACCCTAACTTGAAGTCACTGCCGGCTACGGCAGTGACTTTTTTCGTGACTGGTGTTAACTACTTTTTGTCCCTTATGTCTTGAAAAACCTGGGGACAAATATTTCGGTCAATTGGTCAAAATGAGTGGTAAATTTTAAATGAAATCACTCTATTG
>CAMKGM010000056.1 GCA_946412245.1 uncultured Bacteroidales bacterium | reverse complement strand
TGTGGAAGAATGCCTCGAAGAGGAATCCCGGCACGCCATGCTTGAGCACGCCCAGATAGCCACTGTAGCGGTTGCCGTTGCTGCGCGTGGCGGTCGAGTAACTGCCGTAGAAGTTAATGTCGCCGCGGATGTTCTTGTTGGTGCGCGAGTAGGCACTCTGGGGGTCCAACTCGTTCATGTAGTGAGTGTCCCACACGGCACTGGCCATGGCATAACTGCCGGGTACGGCCTCGCCGTTATAACCCGCATCGCCGGTCTGACCCTGGTCATAACCGCGGTAGAGTGCCAGCGGGTAGTTGACCATGTCGCCGTCGACATTGGCATTGGAGTGGTCGCTGAGGAACATGTCGAAGTTACCGGCCTCGACCTCCTCGCAGATTTCGGCCAGTGGACGGTTATATACCTCGGCATCCTCGGCTCCAGCCACATAGGGCCAAGGGCCGTTGGCCAGACGCGAAAAGACTATATTCTCGCTCTTGAAGCCCACTTGCTTGAGATACTTAGCGATACCGAATGCGCGCTGCAATGTGCCGCGCCCCTCATAGAAACCTAGTGAGTCGGGATCGCTCAACGAACTGGTGTTGGGGTGATTGACAGTGCTCAATGGCCGGTCATTGGGGCCAAAGGATCCATGGCCGGGATTGAGATAGATGCGCAACTCATCGGCGTTCTGTGCCTGCATTGCGCAAGCCGCGATGATGGCGGCTGCAAGTAATAAAATCTTTTTCATAGCCATCATCATTTAGTTAGATTAATAATGTAAGCCTCGCCAGTCGGAGTCGAGAATGCGATTTTGTCGGCAGCACAGTGCGGAAACATCGCAATCACATCACTGCCGGTGAGCACTTGCCGCTGTCCTTGAAGGTTGACGGCCACAATCTCACTGCTTGTATAGGTCTCACCGTTGTCCTTGTCGTTCATGCCCACGACGATGTTGTCGGTCAGCCACTTGGCTGCATGCAGCATGCCCAACTTCTGCAGCCTCGACCCATCGAGGTTGCACACATAAGCCGCATCGCCGCCCACAAAGAACAGAGCCTTCTGCCCATTGGGCGAGAGCGATGCCCACAGATAGCGTTTATCGGTGCCCAAGGGCGAGAGCTGGCGTGTCTTGCCCGCGACACTGGCCATCAATTGGAAGTCCTGAGTGGTGTAGACTGCGTTGCCACTGGCTACACCTGTCAGTTGCACAGCCTTCAGGTCGCGCGAGGGGCTGGCCAGTTGCTCCACTGCACCAGTCTTGAGATTGTGCCTGTTGACTGCCACCTGACGCATGCGTCTGTTGTTCTGGCTTGTCTGCCGATAGACGATTGTGCTTCCGTTATCGGTGATGCGGGCATTGTAGCCTGCACCCTGAGCATCGGTGATCACCGTGCTCTGGCCTGTGGCCAAGTCTAGTTTGGTCAGACCCTGATTGTACTCGGTCGACAACAAGATGTAGTCGCCTGCCGGACTGATACCCGCTATCTGGTTGGGTACTCCGTCGGGCAGCACGACCTTCTCGATGCCACTCACGTTGACAACCTGAGCGACTGCACTAAACGCTGCACACATGGCCAAAGTTAGTACTAACTTCTTCATAGATGCAATTGTTTTAGGAGTTAATAATAGAATGGTTTGAAGATATTTGTTTTAGACTCGTGTCTAGGCTTATTAAAAATCAAATACTCAAAATTTCCGCTCCAAAATTATAAAAATTTCTGCTTAACACCAAAAATATTTTAAAATTTTTAGCATTAAGCAGAAATTTATCAACAATCTGTCAGCATCAATAGGCCGAGCGCGCGCACCCTAAATGCTGAGTCGGCGCAAGATCTCGACCAGGCTGGGGTCGATGGGCTTGCTCTTGTGGATGGCTCGACCGAACGGCACGAGGACGATCTCGTCGTTGGCATCGCCAATCATCACATTGCGTTGCCCCTCGAGCAAGGCATCGATGGCTGCGGCACCCATGCGCGATGCGAGGATGCGGTCGCGTGCCGTGGGCGAACCACCACGCTGCAGGTGGCCCAGGATAGTGACACGCACATCATACTGCGGGAACTCCTTGCGCACACGCTCGGCCAGCCCCATGGCACCACCCGTGATGGGGCTCTCGGCCACAAGCACGATGCTCGAATTCTTGCTCTTGCGGAAACCGTTCTGGATGAGTTCGGCCAACTGGTCGACCTCGGTCGAAATCTCGGGGATAATAGCGGCCTCGGCACCACTGGCAATCGCTCCGTTCAGAGCCAGAAAACCAGCGTTGCGCCCCATGACCTCAATAAAGAAGAGACGCTCGTGGCTGCCTGCCGTGTCGCGGATGCGGTCGACACACCACATGACGGTGTTGAGTGCCGTGTCATAGCCGATGGTGTGGTCGGTGCCATAGAGGTCGTTGTCGATGGTGCCAGGCAGACCCACAATGGGCACGTCGAACTCGGCAGCAAACTCGCGCGCACCGGTGAGCGATCCGTCACCACCGATCACCACCAGCGCATCGATGTCGTGCTTGCGCATGTTGTCGTAGGCCTGCTGCCGGCCCTCGAATGCGGTGAACTCCTTGCATCGCGCGGTCTTGAGGATGGTGCCACCGTGCTGGATGATATTGCTCACATTCTGCGTCTTGAAGTCAACAATCTCATCAGTGACCAGCCCCTTGTATCCGCGATATATACCCTTGACCTTAAACCCATTATAGATAGCCGACCGGGTGACGGCACGTATGGCTGCATTCATTCCGGGCGCATCTCCGCCCGAAGTCAGCAACCCAATTGTTTTGATTTTTGCCATTGTTTCGTTGTTTATTAATTGGGTACAAAGGTAGGTATATTTTGCTGGCTGAACAAGTATGGCGGAGTTTTTTTTCAACTCGGCGTGTCCTGTTGAGCATAGGTGTCGGTTTGCCGATACAATCATGTCATTTCAGGGCCAGCAAGACATCTCATTAGCGATTTTTTCTTAATTTTGCAGCCTCAAAACAATAACCACCTAAAAAACAGATCCTCATTGAATAAAATTTTATCGACACTGCTAACTGCCAGTGCTGCCATGGCAGGTTGGGGCACCCCCGTGACCTTGCAGCAGGCCATGACCGAGGCGCAACAATTTGTTCAACTCAACGGCAAGCACTCGCTGCCCGGCACCGCCGCTGCTAGACTGCAATTGGCGCACCAGGCCTTGTCGCCAGCGGGTCGTGTTGACTACTATGTGTTCAATCACGGCACTGACGGCGGTTTTGTCATCATCAGCGGTGACAGCCAGACGATGCCCGTGCTGGCCTACAGCGACCAGGGCGCTTTTGACCCAAACGACATGCCCGACAACGTGCGGTGGTGGATGCAACAATACCAAGCGCAGATGCAGTATCTGCGCGAGCATCCGTCTGCCGCCCGCCAGACGCTCAGCATTGCCACCAGCGTGACGCCCTTGACCACCTCGATGTGGAAGCAGAGCGCCCCCTACAACGAGGAGATTCCCTCATCACGTTTCGCACTGGGCACCAAGCGCCCCATGGTGGGTTGTGTGGCTCTGGCGATGGCTCAAATGATGCGCGTCCACCAGTGGCCCACTCAAGGAGAGGGCAGCCACAGTTACAAGTGGCGCTGCACCGACGGCAATGCCACGGCAACATCCGAGAACACCTACTCGGCCAACTTCGGCGCGACCACCTATCAGTGGACCAATATGAAGGACAGTTACAGCAGCAACGCCAGTGCCACCGCCGTGGCGACATTGTGCTATCACTGTGGTGTGTCGGTCAACATGGAGTATGGCATACAAGCCAGCGGTGCTCAAATCTATGACGCTGCCGTGGCCCTGAAGACCTACTTCCACTATGACAAGGGGCTAGACTTGTATCTGCGCGACTTCTACGCCGCCGATGACTGGGATGACATGCTTCGTGCCGACCTTGACGAGGGGCTGCCCATCATCTATGGCGGCAGCACACAGGAGACACAGTATGCTCCACCCTCGGGTCACTGCTTCGTGCTGGACGGCTATGACACCGAGGGCAAGTTCCACATCAATTGGGGCTGGGGCGGAGACTATGACGGCTGGTTTGCCACCAGCCTGCTCGACTCGGGACGCAGTGGCTGCGACTTCAGCAACTGGCAGCAGGCCATCCTGGGTGCCAGGCCCGACCGCAACGGCAGCAGCACAGGCAGCAGCCGTCCGCTCACAGGCTACATGATTGATTTCTCGACCCCTGTCACTAGTGCCCATGCAGGCAACGATGTGGCGGTCAAGATGGAGGGGGTGACCTTTCTGGGCGAGGGCGACCTGTCCACGCCATGGTGGGGCGTGCACATCCTGAGCGAGGATGAGAGCCGCGTGGTGGACGCACAATACTTTGTCAATGCCGAGGGAATCGCTATCGGTGCTACCTACTCGGCCGATGACGCGGCTGCCTTCACCGTACCCTCGGACATCGCCGACGGCACATACCATGTGCGGGCGATGTACTCGCTCGACCAAGACCAGACTTGCCAATACTTTGTACGCCCAGCCACAGGAGCCAAGTATATCAAGATGATTGTTGCCAATGGTCAAGCCACCTTCAGTGACGGTGGCAGTGAGGACCCAGTGACACCCGACCCCATCAAGGGTGATGTGAATGGTGACGGAACAGTGGATGTGAGCGATGTAAACTTGGTTATCAACATCATGCTGGGCAAGATAGTGATAAGTGACGAGATACTAGTTAAGAGTGATGTGAACAGCGATGGCAAGGTCGACGTGAGCGACGTGAACACCATCATCAATATCATGCTGGGGAAATAGTTACAAGTGACGAGTTACAAGTTACGAGTTACAGGTGACGAGTGATCAAATGTGGGTGTGTCAAAATGAATTTGCCCGACAATTTCACATTGTAGGGACGCGGCGTGCCGCGTGATCGGCCAGACAATGAATCATTCTGATTTACAAGGCAATCAGCAATATTAGTGGACGACAGCGGCAATCACGCGGCACGCCGCGTCCCTACCTGAGATGACACATTTTGTGATTTTTGACACACCCTCATTGGCTGGCATGAACATCACGCCGTGCCCTACTTGCGCTTGCGGTTGCGCACCGAGCGGGTTGCGTTGGACGATGAAGATGTCGTCGACTTGGGCTTGCGCTGCTTGATGTTGGACTTCTTCTGTGAGGACTTGGATGAGGTTGTTTTCTCCTTTGACTTTGAGCCACGCTTGGTCGAGCGCTTGACGCTGGACTTCTTCTCCTCCTTCTGATCCTCGGTCACCTCGCCATCCTCGTTCTCGCCTTCGGCCTCAGCCTTCTGCCGTTCTAGTTCCTCACGCGCTTCCTTCTGTGCCAACAAGACTTCGCGGTCGGGCACCCACAGGTCGTTGTTGAATGCCTGAAGCCTCTGCTCGATGCTGTCCTGGGCGTGCTTGAGGTCTTTCTCCTCGGGGAACATCTGCATCAGCGACAGGTTGCGCAGGTTCTTGGTCTTGTAGATGTCGCCGGTGTACATGTTGAGCTTGAAGAAATCGTCTAGACTGTAGCGCGGCAAGTTGTTGTCATCGTCGGTGAAGACATACTGGTTGGCCATGTAAGGACGAATGTCGTTGAGCTTGACCCAGAACATGGGGTACTTGATGGCCTCGCCGCCGAACTCGTCGGTGCGATGCAGCACGGGGCAGACAGCCTCGACACGCGTCTTCATGGCATTGCTGCGGGTGTCAAACTCCCAGCGCTCGATGATGTAGTAACTGAGCACTTCGTTGCCCGGTATGTCGGCATCCTCGATGGTGTACTTGGGGTTCTTCTCGGTGCTGCCCTTGGCGGGGCTGTACATCACATGGAATCGGTCGAGCAGTTCGCCCACATTGACCTTAAACTCATCGGTGAACATCTCACGTCCGTCAAGATACTCATAGGCCGAGATTTGGTTGTTGGCCAGCAGCCTCATGATGATGAAGAACAGGCTCTGTCCATCCTCATTGGGTTCCTCAGGATAGTAGAGTGCCGGGTTCTTGCCCTTGGTGAGGTCGAGCGAGCGGTAGATGACCTTCATCCACTGCAAGTCGGCATCACTGGGCTGACGTTGCTCGAAGAATGCCTGCTGACGATCGGTGATGACAACACCACTCTCATCTTTCTTTTTGCGCTCGCCTGGGTCACTCTTCTTGACCACCTGAGCCTGCATGGCACTGGCGACAAACACTGTCGTCAAGACGGCGATGATATATTTCAACTTCTTCATTTTTTATTTATTTAAATTGTGAATTGAGAATCAAGCAGCCTGATTGCCTCAATCTGTGAATAATCAATTCTCCATTCCCAATTTTCAATTAGTAAAAGCATTAATTGACGATGACCTCCATGGGCGAGATGTCGCGCGTCACACCATCGGGTCCAGTAGCCTTAACCTTGGTGATGTAGAAGCGCTTGCCATGTTGCAGTCGGCGTATAGCATTCTTCTGTCGCTCGCTGAAGTGGTTACCCGACGAGATCTCGGGGATGGCATTACCCATCTGATCGAAAAAGACCATCTCAAAACTGACCACCTTGTAGTCGATATTGAGCATATCATCGTCGATGGCCGCATCCAGCCCCGTGGCTGCCAAAATCGAAGCCTTGGGGAATGGCCGCCCACCCTTATAGCGGTTGGCGTTGCCCTTGGCATCGGTGTAGGTGATGAACGGCGTCGGGTCGGGCAACTTGCGCACACGGAACTTGGTGGTACCGACATTCATGCGCTGACCATCCATCTCGGCAGTGACGGTAATCTCGCATGTGGCTCCCACCTGTGTGGGATGAGCAATCCAACCATTTGCCCCCTTGGTGAGCGAACCGTTGGTCATTGTGGCCGATATGCTGTTCTCGGGCACACCCGGCACTGCTATCGACACAGGATTGTTGATACCGGCATAGAAGACATTCATCATCGTTGCACTGACCGTTGCCAGCGGGTCAATGACAGTGTAGTCGCTCTTGAAGTCACGACGCGTGACACTACCATCACGCCCCACGACCTCGATGTAGCCCGAATACTCGTGCTTGCCAGCCGATGTGGCACCGACCTCGTAGAGGCCCTTGTCGTTGCCCAGACGCACACCATTGACATAGACGATGGGTCGCTGCGTGGTGTCGACTGCTGCCAGAACGATGTTGGCCGAATACTTGGTGCCACGCATGACGATGCGTGACTGTGGCACGACGAAGGCGTTGACCAGATTGACGCGCAGGTCACCTAGGTCGACGTTGGTGATGAGTTGGTTGAGCACCTCGCCCTCGGCATAGCGGATGTCGTTCTGCAACTTGCTCATGAGCGTGACTGCTGCAATGGTAGGCATGTTCTCAAACATGGTTTCCTCCCAAGTCTTGCCACTGATTTCACCACTTGTCTTGGTCTTGATGGGTGCAGTCGACAGTGCCTGCTCCAGATTGGCCTTCTTCTGCGGGTCATCGAGAAACGAGGTGATAAACTGGCGATACTGGTCGATGCGTGCACGCAGTTGCTTGCCCTTGCCCCCTGTGGGCGCGAGCATCACCTGCGATGCGGCATCGAGGTTGTCCTTGTTCTGGATGTTGTGTATATCGGCTTCCTCGCCATCGGCAACGTGGACGATTTCGTACTTGAGCGAGTCGATATAGTTATAGAGTTTGTCGGTGTTGTTGCGCACATCCAGTGCCTTGTCAAGCCACACCTTGCCCTTGCCGGGGTTCTTCTGATTGAACTCCTGCAATTGAGCGAAGAGCGCCTGGTTGCGGGCTGTGATGGTGCGGTTTGAACGCGTGAGGCCGTCTTCCACCTGGCTGAATCCGTTGAGCACATCGCTCGACACATTCAGTGCCAACATGGCCGTCAGGACGATGTACATCAAGTTGATCATCTTCTGACGCGGCGACATGCGACTCACCGACTGGTTTTTACCTACTGCCATTCTTTATCTTAATTGAAAATTGAGAATCAAAAAATTGAGAATCAACCATCTGATGACTTCTGACTCTGAATTCAGAATTCCAAATTGCGCAATAATTAACTATTCTCTTGGTCGGGGTCAATGCCAGGCATGCCGGGCATGGGTCGATACATGTTGACCGTCATGGCCTTAATCATCTTCTCGTAGACGCTGTTGAGTTGCTTCATGTAACGAGCCATCTTCTCGGTCTCATCACAGTAGTGCGCGCTCTCGGCAGCCGACTTCTCATACATGTCGCGGATGTCCTTGAGACCACGGTTGACACGGTCGATAGAGTCAAGTTGCGAACTGATGCTCTTGAGTTGAATCTCATAGATTGTGTTCAGTCCACTGATATTCTTATTGAGGTCTTCCATCTGCTGTACATATCCTGTACTGCTCTGGTTGATGCTCTCGCTGTTGTCGGTGATGGCGCGGTAGCTCAGCAACAGCGTTTCACTCACCTGGTTGAGTGCCGTGGTGGTCTCGGCCAGGCGTTGCATCTGCTCACTGATGGTAGACATCTGGCTCAGATATTGCTGAGTGGCATCGGTGAGTTCGGCCATGCGACTGAGCTGGTCGCTTGCAGCCGACATCTTGGCAATGCTCTCGCTCAATGAGCGTGTATCCTCCTCGCTCAGATCAATGCCTGCCGGCAGTCCAACGGCGTTGCGAGCCTGTGCTGCTGTGACACCGTCGACCATGCCATCGACTTGTGCGTCGCCCTCGCCTGCTGTACCGCCGTTATTGATATAGATGCCGCCTCCGCCGCCCATCTCGACGCGATCTTCGGGGTCGTGCGAGGCCAGCACAGGGAACACTTCTTCCCACTTGTAAGTCTTCTCGGGACGATCAAATGCGGTGAGCAAGAACATCAACACCTCGGTACCCATACCGATACTGAGCAGTGTGTTACCGCCAGGGAGGTGAAGAATTTTGAACAGTGCGCCCCAAATGACGACTGCCGCACCGATACTATAGGCAAAATTGAAAAACCGCTGTCCCCGGTCGTCGCTGAGGAATCGCGCGATGGCATTGAGTTTTCTCATAATATCTTTATTGTTTGATTCTAGGAGCACCTGATAAACCAGACTCACTAGACGTGCAAAACAGAAATCTTAATAATTGTTCTCGGTTCTGGGTGATGATTAATTTTTGCGTTTGACCTTGCCGAAGCCCACACGCGAGCGCACACAGCGGAATCCGATGTAACTGCGCTGCTCGTTCTGGTATTCCCACATGCGGATGTCACTGCGGATGTTGTGCGCCACGTCCTTCCACGAGCCGCCACGCACAATCTTGCGCGACATCTTGTAGGGGTCTTCCTTGGCAATGTAATAGCGGTACTCGGGGTTAAGGTCGCTTGTCATGCGGTCAATGCTCTCGGTATAAGCGGTTGATGTCCACTCGCTCACGTTACCTGCCATGTCGAACAGACCGAAGTCGTTGGGCTGGTAGGTCCCGACTGGAGCACTGATGATGCTTCCGTCCTTGACGTAGTTACCCTCCTGAGGCTTGAAGTTGGCATAGAAGCAGCCGTCATCCTCGGTCAGAGGCACGTCGCCCTCCCAGGGATACTTGTTGGCATTCTGCCCGGCACGTGCTGCATACTCCCACTCGGCCTCGGTGGGCAGGCGGAATGGCTCGACATAGACACCCTCTTTGCCCAATGCGCGCTTGAGATACTCGGTGCGCCACACACAGAAGGCATTGGCTTGCTCCCAACTCACACCCACAACGGGATGATTGTTGTAGTTTCCGTTAGCAAAGTACATGCGCACATAGGGTTCGTTGTATGCGTTGTCAAAGTCGTTGACCCAACAGGTGGTGTCGGGAAAGATGTTGACAATATAGGTGTTGACAAAGTCAAACTCGCTCTGCAAAGGACGGGTGATGGTCTGCCGCACAATGCGCCCGTCATCGTCGACAAACGCAGTGTCCTTGCTGATGATAGGATTGGTTGTGGGCACAGCGTGGTCGGTGTTGTAGTCGCGACGCGTCGGGTCGAAGCGGTTTTTGCGCTTGGCAGCCTCGGTGAGGTTGTACACCTCATAGCGATAGTTCATCTGCGCCGGATCCAGTTCACGCACACCTGTGATGGGGTTAATCTTATAGACACTCTCGATGGCACGCTCCTCGTCCTCGCTGGGGTTCTTCCAGGGGATATTTCTGCTCCAGTCGAGGCGGGGCTTGATGGGGTTGCCCTCCTTGTCCTCCTCGATCTTGAACTCCTCGTTGCCGCCGTAAGCGGGATCGGCCAGGCGCTCGCGGATAATGGAGTCGCGCACCCAGTAGACAAACTGCTTGTACTTGGAGTTGCTGATCTCGGTCTCGTCCATCCAGAACGCATCGACCGAGATGCCATGTGCTGTGGAGTCAAGACCCCACACCGAGTCGCGTTGTGCGGGTCCCTCGCGCATCGAGCCACAGTCGACAAGCACCATGCCATAGGGCGTAGGCTCACTGAATGTGGATGCTCCCACTCCAGTAACCTCACCGCCAGCCATGCTGCCGCGACGCACAGCACTGCACGAGACGAGCACAATCGAGATAGCTAGTATTAAAAGTAACTTTTTCATATTATTCATTTAATGCACCCCGCACAATGGCATCGTGCACAATTATATCATCTTTTAGTATCCATTTCTTCCTCATCACATGATGCGTATCGCCTTATGCTTATTGCGGTTACGCTCTCCCATATTGAGTTTGACATTGTACTGCAAGAACAATTCGTGGCTGCCATAGCTTGCTCGGTTCAAAGCCGAAGTGGCATAGTCGTAACTATAGCCAACGAAGAAGTTCTTGTAGTCGACCCCAATCATGGCCGAGATAGCGTCCTTGTAGCGATAAGCGACACCAGCGCTGAGAAAACGGTTGTATCGGAACCGTGCTGTTGCCTCGGCCTGGAAAGCCTTCAAGTCGGTCTTGACCATCACCGAGGGCAGCAATTCAAATAACGTGTTTTGCAGGGGAATATTGCCACCTGCCATAAAATAATAGTTGCGGCCAACATCAAACTCATACTGATGTTGCTCATCGTCACCCATCTTGAGCGTCACCGTGGGAGCTGTGAGGTGTGTGACCGATGCACCAACCCAGAAACGCTTGTGAGTGAACATCACACCAACACTACAGTCAAATGCCGTGCCACCCACATCACTCTGGGGTATGGCGTCATCGGCACTGGAGTGCGCATCATCGCCGTCGATGGTGACGACATGAGGTGGTGATCCCTTGAACGTCTCATTGATGATACCTGCCTGCAAGCCCACACTGAGTGTGCCATGCAGCATATTCTTCTTCCATGCCAACTGAGCCTCGGCAGTGACATTGCGATACAATCCCATGCTCTCGGCCTGCAGCACGATACCGGTTCCCCATCGGCGACCCAGAAACTTGAAGGGCATGTCGGCCATGGCCCCAAAGGTCATGGGCGCATGCTTGATGCCCAACCACTGCAATCGACTACCGGCCGTGATGTGGATAAAGTCAATGTTACCCACAGCACCGGCGTTGTAGTAGGCCGGCACAGCCCAGTACTGTGTGAACTGAGCATCGGTCTGCGCCCGCATGGCCACAGCGGCAAGGCTGAGAATCACCACTGCCAACAGTCGATATGTGATGTTGTACGGTTTCATCGGGTCATTCGAAGTAGAAGGTGAGGACCACCATGTTATTCTGAACCTTGCTCACACTCTCGGTGAAGCGCATCATCTGCGGGTCGTCTTGCAGGTCGGGGCGTTTCTTCTCAAGGATGTTGCGCAGACCGAAACAGAATTTCACCTCGGGACACAACTTGAAGAAAGGCAAGTAGAAGTCACACCCAAGCCCCACTGTGAGCATGGCATCGAAGTTGGCTAGTTTGAGTTGCTCGCTGCGCTCCTTGCCCACATCATAGATGGGCATCACGCCACAGTTGAGATAGGGGCGCATGTTGTGGTAGCGCAGTGTTGAGATTTTCAGGTCAATGGGCAAGACGATGTAGGTTGCCTTGACATTCTGACTCTGCCGCCACTGCGATGGCTCCAGCCCTTCAGGGTCGCCCAATGAGTTGCGGAACTGCACCACCTTATTACCGAAGTACATACCTGGCGCGATGCGCAGGTTGAGGTGCTGGTGCAGCCTGAGGTCGGCCATGACATTGACACAGAATCCTGGCGAATGGCTGGGAATGTCGGCATACCAACTCTGTCCGTCCTCGGTGACAAAGCCGTTATTGGTGATGTTCAAGTCCTGGAAGTTCATTCCCACCGAGAAGCCATAGTGTATGCGCTTCATGTCGGCATACTGGCGGTTGAGAATCTTGTCATTGTCTTGCGCGATGGCGATCATCACGCATGCCAGCGAACCCAGGAGTATGATATGTCGTAGTCTGTTTTTGAGCATTGTAAAGTCTATAACGCAGATTTCGGAGTGATATTGCATTTTTTAACGTAAGAATCTGCCGAGACTGCAACAAAGCCGCTGCACGACGAGCCACCCAGCAGCCACTCAGAATCCAATTTTCAATTCTCGATTTTCAATTCTCGATTTTCAATTCTCGATTATAATAATTACCTTTGCAGTCATGAACGAGAAACGACTATTCAGCATAGTGACCGTGACGTGGAATGCAGCCAAAGTTATTGTGCCTACGCTGCAGAGCGTCCGCGAGCAGACGTGCAAGGACTATGAGTACCTGGTGATTGACGGTGCGTCGAGCGATGAAACGCTCACGCTGGTGCGCGATGCCGATATTGCCGGCACACGCATCTTCAGTGAACCGGACCGTGGACTATATGACGCGATGAACAAGGCCATCGACCGCGCCGAGGGGCAATATCTGATTTGGCTCAACGCGGGCGACCGCTTTGCCGCCCCCGACTCATTGGCTCGCCTGGCGGCTTGCGCAACCAGCTCGCCCGGGGTCATCTATGGGCAGACACAACTGGTCGATGCCACGGGCCGCGTGGTGGGCATGCGACACCTCACCGCCCCCCGGACGCTGACCGCCGACAGTTTCAAGCAGGGAATGCTGGTGTGTCATCAAGCCTTTGTGGCAAGGCGCGACCTGATGCCACATTACAATCTGCAGTACCGTTTCAGTGCCGACTATGACTGGTGCATCCGTGTGCTGCAGGCCAGTGACAGGAACACCTATTGCGGCGATGAGCCCGTAATCAGTTTCCTGACCGACGGGCTCACCGATAAGTATCACAAGAAGTCATTGATGGAGCGTTTCAGCATCATGTGCCACCACTATGGCACTCTGCCCACCATCGTGCGGCACCTGGGATTCGTTCCACGCTATCTGCGGCGCAAGTTCACTACTTGATGCCACGAGCATTCAGAGCAGCCTGGTAGCGACGGGCATTGGCCATGTGCGTGCCATAGTCAACGGCAAAGTTGTGGTAGCCCGAGAAGTCCTCGGCTGCACACATGTAGATGTAGTTGTGGTCGGGAGCATCGAGCACTGCGTCGAGCGATGCCTTCTCGGGGATGCGGATGGGACCGGGGGGTAACCCAGGATTAACATAGGTGTTGTAGGGCGACACAGTGCGCGTCATGGCATTGGTGATGCGCTTGAGCGTGAAGTCGCCGATGGCAAACTTCACTGTGGGGTCGGCCTGCAGGGGCATATTAGCCTTGAGGCGATTGAGATACAGGCGTGCCACCTTGGGGCGTTCGTCGGCCTTAGCGGTCTCCTCCTCAACAATCGAGGCAATGACAGCCACCTGGTCGGGTGTGAAACCCAGCTTGCGGGCTTTGGAGATGCGCTCCTCGTTCCAGAACTTGTCATAGTACCCCTTCATCTTGACCAGGAACTCGGTGGGCGTGATGTCCCAATAGAACTCATAACTGTCGGGCAGGAGCATAGCGGTGACATTGTCGGGCGTGCGACCTATGCCTGTGAGGGCGATGGGGTCGTTGAGGACACGCAACATCTCGTCCTTGCCCAGCATGAACTTGCTGCCCCAGCGCTCGGCAAACTCCTCACGCGTGCGAACATTATTAAATGTAAACCGTATGCCACTCTCGGCACCACTGCGCAGCAAGCGCATCACCTTGAACGGCGAGTCACCCTTCAGCACCTTGAATGCTCCCTGGCGATTGCTAAGGTCTGCTCCAGTCATACTCAACAATTTGCCCACACGCTGAGCAAACTGAGTGTCGATGTTGGTGGCGATACTCTCGGTAGCCGCCTCGATGGTTGAGCCCTTGCGCAACTTGATCATGCCGTCGCCCGGCGCTCCTGTGGCGAAGTAAGGTGCCAGCCAGATGCCCACCGCGATTAAAGCAATCAACACGGCCAGCGAAATGGCCTTGATTGCCACTTTATTCTTCTTTTTTGTTGCCATCAGATGAAAATTATGAATTAAGAATTTAGAATTAAAAATTTAGTGGCAGTCATGGTGCCTCTAGGAGTTGGAACGCAAAATTACGAATTTTGGCAGACATGGTGCAGAAAACCAGAGGATTTTTGGGGACAGAATGCGTTTTTTGATCAAAAAAGTGAAAAAAATCGGTTTTTTCTTTGGCAGTATCAAAAAAAGCAGTACCTTTGCAGTCGCTTATGAAAAGCAATTTTCAGCAAGCCCCGGAGAGGTGGGTGAGTGGCTGAAACCAGCAGTTTGCTAAACTGCCGTAGGGGTAACTCTACCGCAAGTTCGAATCTTGTCCTCTCCGCCTAATGTGTAAGAAACGGTCTCGACGATAGTTGAGGCCGTTTTGTTGTTATCACCCCGACAGCAAGCTCGCTTGTTGTGGGGGTGATAGCAATAAAACGAATGCACCGCCAAGGTGCCGTTTCTTTCACATTATGCAGCGCCCCCGCCGGGGCGCACAAGATGCGCGAAGCGAATGTGAGCGAATCTTGTCCTCTCTCTCTGGGTGCCGAGTGCAGCCGACATCCAATACTAGTGAATCTTGTTCTCTCCCCCCACTCAAGATGGGCGATGCCAGGGGACAAGAGGGGGTGTGCCAGAATTTTTGACACACCCCATTGGGCCGTTTTGGTTCGTAAGCCTATCGGCCTTGCTATGAGTCAGTAATTCAATTTCCGATCTTCCAATACATTCTCCCGTCACGGTCGTAAAGGTTGCCGTTGGAATACCTCAAGTTGATTTCATCGGGATAGCCGAAGGAAACATGCAATTCGCCGTTAGACCGCCATTCCCCCGAGAATTTACCGGCGCCGCGCAGGTCGAGGTATGGCCCTGAAGTAATGGTGAAAGTGGTTCCTCTGGCACTGGTCCACGTGCCATAGAAATGAGCATATTTTTTATTCAGACTCTCTTTATTCTGCATTTCCTGTATCTTCGAGGAACCGACCGCACCCGCTTCGCGCATTGCAGTATTGTACTGCGCTTGAGTGATCAATTTGTAATGTAGCAAACTTTGTAAGTAGTCATTGGCATTTTGGGCCTGCCTGTCATCTTTCATAGCCGCTTTTGCATACCACTTTGCGGCCTCAAAATTATTCTCTTTAACGCAATTATCAAACGAAGATGGAGTATCATATGCTTTGCCTATCTCAAAACATGCATTTCCCCAATCACCATCACTGTAGCCTTGCTTTGCAGCCAAATAATACCACCTTAGTGCTTCTGCATGATTCTCGGGAAAGCCTTCACCTCCGTAAGATAAACAGTTGCCTACCCAAAACTGGCCTGCTGCGTCACCGGCTAATGCTTTCTCGTAATCTTCCTTCCCTAACTGCGTCAGTCGGGTCATGTCGAAGACCAACTGCGGTTCACCGATAGGAGTGGCTGTGGGGGTCTTGACTTTTGTGGTCGCTGTGGTTCTGGCTTTTCTACTCGTTTTCTTGCGAGTTTTTTTCTGAGCGTCGGCACTGCCCACAAACAACAGTGCCATAATCAACAATGTGATAATTTTTTTCATAATACAACTGTTTGAATGTTAATGATTTTATTGTTATAAATTCTCTGGTTGATGGATTATCCTCTTCCTAAATTTCTTTTGTGATTTGCAACAGAATCAAGGGACTTTGTTTAGCCAGTTGAGGTCGAACGTTCCTGTCGCAATGATGCGTTCGCTATAGATGCACAAGATATCCTCTATCTCCATTGCGGTAAAGTGTGGAAAAAGGAAGGCAAGATCGGCAATAGGCACTCTGAATACATTGCCCGATACAACACCAGGCACTAACGTATTAGCAGCGGTGCGCACCTTGTTTGCTCCAAGATACACATAGTCTTTGGGAATAACACGAGGTCGCAGGTTGCAACCGATGCCCAGCGAAATGTCATAAAGTGCGACCCAACCAATTCCTTTTACATTAAACTCCGCAATGGTGAGGTTGGCAAGCAATTGCTCAATGAAGTCATACAATTCCTCAAAGTCACAATATGGACGATTCAAAATGCAAACAAGATGTTTCTCGATAATTCTTGTTGCTTCGGGGAGGGCATCGGGGAATGATGGATAAAGTTGATTGTAGTGTTGGTCATAATTATGACCACCGGTTGTCAATTTAGGACCAATCTCCCCCCAAACAAGTTCATCGGCAGTCCACAATGTAGAAAACCGTTGTCTTCGGCGATAGGTGTGTTCAAGAAATGTCATAACACGATTGTTTATGTATCGCCCCGGCAGTCCATGAGGTGACGTTATATAACACGAAAAGCGTGGACTGCATTTGCCACACCTATCGCTGACGGTCGTAGGAAACCTTAAGATGAAGATGATGGGAATAACAGTTCACGCTATAGCGCAAACAGCTTCGCTATCCCTCTCATCTTAGTGAAAATTTCCTACGTTTTCAGCGACGAGTGATAAGCAAAACGCTTCTTTTTCCAAATGTCGTGGATTGTTTCCAATCCAATTGCAAATATACAACATTTTTCTTATTCGCAAGGCTTTTTGTTATGTTTTTTTCAGAAAGTGTTGATTTTGCAGTGGATTTCACATTCCGCTCATCAATAATTTGTATCTTTGTGGAATCAAAACTTAAAGATTATGGCAGATAACATCACAATAGTTCCTAACCAAGCAGAGTTGGAGAGGCAATTCGCGTTTGTCAATTCGATGATTGAAAGATATCGCTCATCAGCCATATCCATGGTAAACACAGCGGCTTTACAGATGAATTGGGAGATTGGTCAATACATTTCAATGCAGTTGAAATCGGCTCGCTGGGGCACAAAGATTGTCAGCGACTTGGCAGACTATCTGAAACGAACTAACCCTAAGCAGAGAGGGTTTGGCAAACGTCATTTGTACAATATGGTAAAGTTCTACGACACTTATAGTGCCAAGCCATTTCTAAACACATTAAGTAATTTGCATCTTCCAGAATTTGTGCAATCGAGAATTGCACAATTGGAAACGCCCTCAAAATCAGTCACAAATGAAATTGTGCAATTGGGAATTGCACAATTAGAGGAAGACTTGCAACCATTACCGAAACTGTTATCCATAATACCTTTTACAAGTCACATTGAAATCATGAATCGTTGCCGTAGCGATGAGGAGCGTATCTTCTATATGCTATATGCACGTCATCAAGGTCTGAAAACTGAGGAACTGCGACGTTGCATTGTCAATCAAACATTCTCGTCACTAATGGATAAGGAAAAAATGCTGTCTCCAAAGTTGCTGGACGAATATCCTCAATCGGAGTTTATGCTCAAGGACAAAGCAATTGTTGACTTCCTCAATCTGCCACAAGAACATAATGAACACCACTTGCATAAAGGTTTGCTTGAACACATGAAAGCATTCATTCTTGAACTTGGGAAAGATTTTTTGTTCATCGAAAGCGAATTTGGTGTACAAGTGGGCGGATCCACTAAGCGAATTGACCTTTTGTTCTTTCACAGGGCTCTGCAATGCTTGGTGGCAATTGAGTTGAAGGCGGTTGATTTTCAACCGGAGTTTGTTGGCAAAATGGATATGTATCTCGAAGCTTTGGACCGCGATGTGAAACGTGACAATGAAAACCCGAGTATCGGCATCATTCTATGTCCTTCTGCCGACAGGAGCATGGTCGAATATACTTTGAGCCGTTCATTGAGTCCAACGATGATTGCCGAGTACCAGCGTAAACTCATTCCTCAGCAAGTAATGAAAAAATCATTAGAGGAATATTGCTCTTTTCTCCAAGAAAACAAATAAATAAAATTCAAACAGTCGTATTTTAGAATTAAAGGTTTATAAACTTGCTGTCAGCACATTACTACGCTTGCGTACCGGGACGATATAGGGACGGTAATATGCCAAAAACGGTCTTTTCCGGCAAAACTCAAAAATGTAACTTATTGATATTCAGGGTGCGTGTTAACGTCAAGGATTAGTCGGAGAATCTTATCCTCTCCGCCAGTTAAGGCTGCAACGGTTGTGACTATCGTCACAACCGTTTTTTCTTGTTGGTGCGCATGGCAAGCTTGCTTGACGATGGGCACGATTGTTGATGAAGCAGGGTCAATAGGTTCGACTGGATTCACGCTCTTTGGTGTCGCGATAGACGTTGTTGACCTTGTTGCCACCGAAGGCATAGGAGACACGCAGCGAGACGGCGTGGCTGTGGATGTTGTTGCGGGTGTGGATACTGTAATCGTTATAACACCCCATTGATTTGGTGATGTTCCAGCCGAAGGGGTCGCTCACAGCAGCAGTGAGTGTCAAGCGGTTGTCGAGAAGTGTATAACGGAGTTCGAAACCAATCAGCGACATTGACTCAAATCGCACCATGCGCTCATGATATGGAAAGTAATGGCTGAAACGCACATTGAAGATGAGCGTCTTGGGGCGGTTGAGCGTCCACGAGGTGCTGAGTTCCAATTTCCCGCTCCAACTGTTGTCGTCACGCTCTCGGAAGTCGGCAATTCGTGACTTGGCGTGGGTGTTGAAAATCTCGCCACCAATGTTCACGTTCCACCAGTCGAAGATTGAGCGATAATAGGAAGCGTATAGACCCACTTTGTTGTTGTCGATGCAATTCTCTGGGATTGAGAATTGTGAGCCATCGGCATTGAACCGCGTGACAAAACCGATTGCATCGCGGTTATAAGAATTGTAGAGCACTGCGTAAAGTCCCTTGAAGCCATAACTAATTTCGGCATTATGGGCAATGCTTGGACGGAGATCGGGATTACCCGACACATAGTCGCTCGTGGTGGTATAGTAGCGGAAAGGATTCAGGTCGCCGAAGTTGGGTCGGGTTATACCCATTGAGTAGGATAAGGAAACACGCCCCACACGCTGGCTGTTCCAACTCAAATTCAGTGATGGGAACAGATAACCGTAGCCGATGTGATGCTTCTCGTTGCCGATTGACTGATGACCATTCACATCGGTATGCTCATAGCGCAGTCCAAGTCTCCCGAAAAACGAGTTACTGAAGCTCTTTTCGACACTGGCATAAGCGGCAACGGTGCTCTCTTTGTAGTCAAAACCGTTGCTTTGCGAGGAGTCGTACACCCATTGCGAACCGTTATATGTCCCAGCAGTCAATGCCGTATTGTTGCCAATGGCGATGTAAGCCATGCCGGTTTCCAATTTGAATGCATCGAACGGCAGAGTGGCATCCAGTTTCACAGAGTGGATGTGATACTTATTATGTCCATCGTTGGTCAAATGCCACAAACCACCGTCCCAAGCCGTGGTCACATCAGAGAATGACTTGGTTGATTTGTTGAACCAATTGTAAGTGAGGCTCAGCATCTTGCCTTTGTCATCCAGTTGCCAATCGGCGAATGAGGTCAATGTGAGCGCATTGTTCGGGCGAGATGGCGAGTTGTTATATGAGCTGAAGATGTTGCCGTTGTCATTGGTGACATCGTTCAACTTGCTATTGAGCAGTGTAGTGCTGAAGTTGGCGATGATGCCGGCACCAACTCGGTCGGTGAACTTGTACTTGAGAAGTCCATTCAGCCCAAAAGTGCGGTTGGTGAAATGCGTACTCCGGCTCGATGTCTTCAAATGGTCGCTGAAAGTAAAGGTGCGGTCAAGGTCATTGATGCCTCGGTTGTCATTCCAATTGGCATCAACCGACAGTTCAACTTTGCGTGTGGTGTGCGAGAGATGGCCGCCCAGCATGTAACTGACACCTTCGCGAGCGATTCCGCGTCCCCACACATTGCCCTTTGTGCCGAGCGACTCATTGCGCGTGGTGATGCTGATAAACGCCACATTGGTTCCGGTGGCATATTTCGCCGGTGGAGTGGTGAGCACTTCAATTTTCTCGATGCCCGATGCTTGCAGGTTTTTCAACTGCATGGCAACGGCATCGTCAGGCATCTCTAACAGGCGACCATCGACGATGTAGCGCACCGACGACTTACCGGCAACGGTCACGGCATCGCCCTCTACAGTAACGCGGGGAATGCGGTCAAGCAACTCGATGCCGTTCAGTCCCCTGGCGAACGCATCATTCTTGGTGAGATAAACGATGCGGTCGGGTTCTTGCTTGAGCAC
>CAMKGM010000055.1 GCA_946412245.1 uncultured Bacteroidales bacterium | reverse complement strand
AGATTATCCTGCAGCGACCAAGCAAATCAGATTAATCAGATTAATCCGTAGTTTATTCACTGTGTTATTGCCCTCGCGCAACCAAACACTTTCCACTATCTTTGCCCCACACCCTCGCTCTTTGAACCGCGAAGCGCTCGAGGAAGTTTTGCAGCAAGAGTCGGCCGCCAGGCCGGTGTGCGGTTCGCGAAGCGAAGCAACCACGAAGTGCTCGCGACCGAACGGGAGCCCGAAGGGCAAGCGAAGCGCAGCAAAACCTTCCTCACCTCCTTCCCATCCCTCGCTCTTTGACATCTTTTCCATTTTTCCCGCATTTCCCACATTTCCCGCATTTCCCAAAAGATTCACCCTTCCCACCATTCCCAAATGTCTTACGGCTTCTTGGTGGGACTTTGGGCGGGTGTAAAGGTGACTGTAATCTTATAGCTAGTGTTGCGCTTTAGGTTGCTTTCAAACCTGATAGCGGTGTAGCCTGTGTTCTTATTCTCATAGTCCACCGACGGCCTTGCATCCTCAATGGTGCACTTAACGCGACCGCCAAAGTCCATCTTCACCAGCATCGCCTTGCCGTTTTTTTGCAGTAGCAACTCCTTATCGTTGACCTTGGTCACTGCAGCCGGGGTCATCAGGTTCCACGTCATGGTGGTAGCATCGGCAGTTGTGATATTGTCGGTAATGACCACATCGCGCAGCTCCTTGAGCGCAAACGAGCGAGTGTAGTTAGCCACTTGCGTACCATAGACCGGTTTAAGATTAGCCAGCAGCCACATGTTCATGGGGTCATTGCCCTGATCCATGATGGTTGCCACGCCGGTGACCACATGCTTGGCGTGGTCAAATGTCACCAAATTGTGGTTGTTGGCATTGTAGCGAAACACGTCCCAGCGGCCCGAATTCTGCGAGAAGTTCCACACCCCTATTTTCTTGGCTTCAAGGGTATTATAACTCTCAATTCCCAAGTCGGCCGCCCACATCACACCATTAGACTCAATGATGAAACTGCCGGCATCCATATGGCCGTGTGAGACCGAAGCCTTGCCCAGTTTCACACCCAAATAGAGTGCGTGTGAGTCGGTCCACGACGTGCGCATAGCAGCCACGGGATTGACACCACCGCCTGACCACATGAGACTTGCCGGAGTGACTGAACGGTCGGTGGGCACAGTTGAGCCCCATAGCAGAATGGTGGGAGCCAAGCGATTGCCCCGCAAGGGTGTAGCGCCTCGCTGCCGCAGCAGTTTCAGGTCGTTATAGAGCATGGAAGTGTCGCCCGTGTGCTTGAAGAACCAGAATTTCACCGGAGCCACCACTGCCGTTTGGCCGTTGTCACTGTAGTTGAACACCTTGAGCGTAGGTGTGAACATATGAAGGTGATAGAGACCCGTCTGCATGAATCCCGGCGACTGACTCAGTCCATAGTCAGTGCCCAGCGCACGTTGCAGTGCCTCAATGAGCAGCACCATAAAGTCGGTGCCATATTCCCAATACATTGCACCCTCGGGATAGACACCGTCGGGGGCATACTCACGCATGGCAATGGGTACATTCTCAAGTGCGCGATTCAATACTTGGGCGGCCAGTTCGCGGTCATCTTCCCACACCGCCAGGGCGCCATAGACCATGCCGGCATGGCACACCGGATTCCAGTTATTGGAGTTCTTGTTGAACGATTTCTCAAACTGATCTTCAAACGACGGCCTCAATCCCTTGCTAATAATGGCATTGCGAATGGTGCGACGTTCACTCTTGGAGAATTTGTCGTAAGCCCAGTCATAGGCTATGGCCAAGCCCAGTGTCATCTCGGCTACATCCAGGAAGTGCGACGGATTCCAGTCGCTAAACTCGCAAGCCGCCAGCGCTTCTTTCTTCAGATGAGCCAACACCTCATCATTGCCTGTGGTGCGGTAAACATAACTCAAGAAGAACAACCGGCGCAGGTATTCACGCGTGACACTGAGCAGCCGACGGCCTGACATCACCCGCTCCATAGGCTCTTTTTCAGTCAGTTTAAGCGCCTCAGTCTCCAGCATCGACTGGACACGATGCCACGTCTTGTCGCGCTCCACATTGGCTATCAAAGCTTGCTCCTCGCCCTTGAGTAGCAACAAGCGAGGATGATTAGGCAATTGCACATAAGGCGACACACGATTCTGCGACTGTGCCATTGCGGTCACGGCTCCCCCCACGGTCATAAGCACCAGCAGGGCCCCTGTTATGATTGTTCTCTTGATTGACATATTAATGAGATAGTTTAGTTCATGTATGGTTTAAAAATCCCGGTCAACTGAGCGAACTATTGCTCACCGTCATGGCTATGGTCCCTGCGTAGCAAGGACAAGCATTCATTGAAAGCCAGTGTCACCACATAGGAGAAGGTGGCGAGAAAAATGGCTGCCACTCCCGCATAGTAGAGGTCGGTTGTGAGCGCCACCACCGCAGTAACCACAATACTGAAAGCCACCACGGTAATCAGCAAGGTCATAGCGCGGCGGTCACCGCTCAGCAGCTGTTCAGTGCGGCGCATTGCCAGTCGCACCGTCATCGCTATCACACACGCGGCAAGGATGGCCACCACCCACTCCGAGTCCATCGCCATCGTTGTCACCGAAGCGATGAACACTACCAGCGACAAGATGCGCTTCACGGTAAGATACTCGTCGATCTCGGTAATCCACTCATAGTAGCGCCGAGAATCGTAGTTCAAACTACGAATTTGTGCCACATCGCAACGCGTCATGCACACCAGCAGCGACAACGACGCTAAAATAAACAAGATTGAAATGATGTTCCCTACAGTCATATTTCGTTGATTATAATTGCACAAATATACTAAATTTACAATACAATGAGCGTAAAAACAGAAATAAAAATCTCATTCCAAAATATTTTCTTTAAAAATAGCGTCAATTTCACAAATTAATTGCTAACTTTGTGAATTTAATAGACAATTATTTAAATACTATAGACATGCTTAAACGTTTCTTTCTAATCGTCTGCGGTTCATTTGTAGGAGCATTTTTGGCTCTCGCTGTCTTTGTTTTCAGCGCCATCTTAATCAGCTTGGCAATGATGAAAATGGGTAAGGCACAATCAATTCCCGATAAAGCCATCTTGCACCTTCACCTGTCAGGCATCATGCAAGAAAGGCCCGGAAACGAGGAGATTGACATGCTGACGCTTGCCACAGGCGGTTCCCTGGAGTACATGAACTTGGACGAGACGCTGAAGGCGCTTGAGGTCGCTAAAGACGACGACAACATCAAGGGTTTGTACATTGAGTGCGACGGTATTGAAGCACCGGCAGCCACACTACACCAGGTGAGAAATGCCGTGGCCGACTTCAAAAAGAGCGGAAAGTTTGTCTATGCCTATGGCAATGAAGGCTACTCACAGAGCGACTACTACATAGCCACCGCGGCCGACAGTGTGCTGCTGAACCCGATTGGTGCAGTCGACATCCACGGTTTGGCATCAATCACCCCTTACTACAAGAATGCGCTCGACAAGGCCGGCATTGAGATGCAGGTGATTCGTGTGGGCACCTATAAGAGTGCCGTTGAGCCTTATATGATTGACAGCATCAGCCCCGCCAACCGCGAGCAGCAAGAACTCTATTTGGGCAACATTTGGGCAACCATGTCAAGCGAGATGGCTGCCGCGCGCAGGATTGACATTAAAACATTCAACACTCTGACCGACAGCATTATCACCGCCATGTCCACCAAGAAATTGCTGGCAGCGCACCTAATTGACCGCACATGCTACAAGCACGAGATGGAATCGACCCTCAAACGCCTGAGCGGACTTGATCAGGACGACGACCTGCGCCTGGTGAGCATTGCCGATGTGGCTAACGCCTATGAGCGCGTTAAGGGCAAAGACGGCAAGATTGCCGTAGTCTATGCGGTAGGCGAAATTGACGGCGGTGGCGGTGGCATCGACTCTGAGGAGATTATCAAAACCGTTGAGGACCTCATGGACGACGATGACGTGAAAGGCATGGTGCTGCGTGTGAACTCTCCCGGCGGTAGCGCATTCGGCTCTGAACAGATTTGGGAAGTGCTGGAGCGCTTCAAAAAGACGGGCCGACCTCTGGCCGTTTCTATGGGCGACTATGCCGCATCGGGCGGTTACTACATCTCCTGTGGTGCCAACCGCATCTTTGCCGACAGCGTCACCATCACGGGCAGCATTGGCGTGTTCGGTGTCATTCCCACAGCACAAAAACTCTATGAGAACACCTTGGGCATCAATGTGAGTGTGGTTAAGACTAATGCCAACTCCGAAATGAACTCCATGGGAGTCTTCAACAAAAAATATACTCCTGTGCAACAGGCTGCCATGCAGAACTATGTGAACGAGACCTACGATCTCTTCACCAAGCGATGCGCCGATGGCCGCAAAATGCCGCAGGACAGCATCAAGAAGATTGCCGAAGGCCGCGTGTGGGATGCCAAGAGCGCACTCAGCCGCAATCTCATTGATGCCATAGGCTCGCTCAACGATGCCATCACGTGGGTGGCCGCCAAGGCCAACTTGCAAGAAGGACGCTATGGCGTGATTGAAGTGCCTGCGGTGGAAATGAACTGGAAGAGTATTCTGGGTTCGTTCACAGCCACCAAATATCGCGAAAAAATCGCACAAGAGATGGGCGATTTCTATAAATACTACGAACAGCTCAAGGCTATCTTGAACCGACGCCATGTACTCTGCCTAATGGAGTATAGCGAAATTAAATAATACCAGCACCACGACTTTTTTCGAGTAATGAACCAGAAGAAATTTGATTTTTCAAAAATACTCAACCGCCAGCAACGCAAGGCCATTATGAACGGCATTCTCACGCCGTTCTCCTGGGCCTATGGCGCCGGTGTGTGGATGCGCAACACGGCATTCAATCTGGGCATTCTCAAGCAGGAGAGCTTCGATGTTCCGGTAGTGAGTGTGGGCAACATCACCGTGGGTGGAACCGGCAAAACTCCTCATGTGGAATACATTGTTGATGCCCTGTGTCAGAAGTACAACATCGGTGTGCTGAGCCGTGGCTACAAGCGCAAGACCAAAGGATTCATCATGGCTCGCGACACCCTAACCTCGAAGGACCTGGGCGATGAACCTTACCAGATTTACCGCAAGTTTTCAGGACTCATCACACTTGCCGTGTGCGAGAGTCGCCGCAAGGGCATCAAAGAGATGCTCAAGGTGAATCCCGACATCAATCTCTTTGTCCTGGACGACGCTTTTCAGCACCGCTATGTGAAGCCCAAGGTCAACATCGTACTTGTAGACTACAATCGTCCGCCTTACAACGACAAACTCTTGCCACTGGGCACCCTGCGTGAACCCTATGACCATATTCTCAAAGCCGACATCGTGGTGGTCACCAAGTGCCCCAGCGACATCAAGCCCATTGAGGTGAAACTGGTCAAGGAAAGGCTTGAACTTTTCCCGTCTCAAGACCTTTTCTACTCCAACGTGCGCTATGCCAACCCGACACCCGTGTTCCCCATCAAGAATCAAATGCTCACCAGCCTGTCATGGCTACAGCCCGACGACTTGATTTTGGGACTCACCGGCATTGCCAACCAGCGTCCGTTTGTCGTCTACTTGCGGCAGTTCCAGTGCAAGGTGAAGGTAATTCACTACGATGACCATCACGACTACACTCGCGACGACTTCCGCTACATCTTCAAGGTATTTGAGGAACTGGGTGGTCGCCGTAAGTTCATCATCACCACCGAGAAAGATGCGGTGCGCATTCTCAACAACCCCTATTTCCCCATTGAGATGCGTGACTACATCTACTACATTCCCATCAAGGTGGGCTTCCTGAACAACAACGAGGAGGGACACGATTTCATTCCCACTCTTGTCAAGCGCATTAATGGATAAAATAAAATACTAAGAATATGACACAAGAAATCAACTGGTTAGATAAGATTCAAGAGACCGCAGCATGGATCAAGAACCGTGTGGGCGGCGAAATGCCTAAGACTGCCATCATTCTGGGCACAGGCCTGGGCGAACTTGTTACACACATCGACATCAAGGAATCTATACCCTACAAAGAGATACCCAACTTCCCCATCTCGACTGTCGAGGGGCACTCAGGCCGGCTCATCTTCGGTAACTTAGGCAACAAGTATATCATGGCGATGCAGGGACGCTTCCACTACTACGAGGGCTACTCGATGAAGGAGGCTACCTTCCCTGTGCGCGTTATGAAAGCGCTGGGTGTGAAGACGCTCTTTGTCTCAAATGCCGCCGGCGGCATGAACCCTGACTTCAAGGTGGGTGACTTGATGATTATCACCGACCACATCAACCTCTTCCCCGATCACCCGTTGCGAGGCAAGAACTATGCCGAATTGGGTCCGCGCTTCCCCGCCATGAACGAGGCCTACAGTCGCCGTCTGATTGACAAGGCTCGCGAGATAGCCCGCAACGAGGGCATTCGCCTGGTTGAGGGTGTCTATGTGGGTACGCAAGGCCCCACATTCGAGACCCCCAGCGAGTACCGATTCTTTTATCGCATTGGCGGCGATGCCGTGGGCATGAGCACTGTGCCCGAAGTTATCGTGGCTCGCCATGCGGGCATGGAGGTGTTCGGCATGAGTGTGATTACCGACCTGGGCGGTGAGGGCATTTTCCTCGATGTGTCGCACGAAGAGGTGCAGAAAGCTGCCGCCAAAGCCGAGCCCATCATGTCGCACGTGATGGAAGAAATCATCAATCAGTTCCAAGAACTATAACACACCTTCACACACATGGCTATCAACGAAACCGAGATTTCCACATTGGGCGAGTTCGGACTCATTGACCGTATCACCCGCGACTTTAAGATTCAGAACGACTCCACACAAGTGGCAGTGGGTGACGATTGCGCCGTGCTCAACTATGGCGACAAACGCACACTGGTGACCACCGACCTGCTGCTCGAAGGCATACACTTCGACCTCACCTATGTGCCGCTCAAGCATCTGGGATACAAGGCGGCTGTGGTGAACTTCAGCGACATCTACGCTATGAATGGCACACCACGGCAAATCACCGTGTCGCTGGGCATCTCCAAGCGATTCACCGTGGAGCACATCGACGAGCTCTATGCCGGAATCATGCTGGCTTGCAAAGAATATGGGGTGGACCTCATAGGCGGTGACACCAGCGCGTCGGTCACCGGACTGCTCATCTCCATCACCTGCATTGGCGAGGGCGAAGAAGGCAAAATAGTGTACCGCAGCGGTGCCACCGACACCAATCTAGTGTGTGTGAGCGGCGATTTGGGCGCAGCCTATATGGGCTTGCAATTGCTGGAACGCGAGCGCGAAGTAGGTGCCGGCATCCCCGACTTCCAACCCGACTTTGCCGGCAAGGAATACCTGCTTGAGCGTCAACTAAAACCCGAAGCACGCCGCGATGTGATTGCCGAACTGCGTAGCCTGGGCATTCAGCCCACCGCCATGATGGACGTGAGCGACGGACTGTCGAGCGAACTGCTCCACATCTGCAAAGCCAGCAACGTGGGGTGCCGCATCTACGAAGACCGCATTCCCATCGATTACCAAACGGCAATCATGGCCGAGGAACTGAACATGAACCTCGTCACGGCCGCTATGAATGGCGGTGAGGACTATGAACTGCTCTTCACCGTGCCGCTCACCGACCACGAGAAGGTGCAGCAAATGAAGACCGCACGCCTCATTGGCCGCATCACCAAACCCGAACTGGGGGCTTGCCTCGTTACACGCGACGACAACGAGTTGCCACTCAAGGCTCAGGGCTGGAACGCCTTCAATAAAGACTAAGGAAGAGGAATGTCGCCCTCAAAGACAATGGTGGCCGGGCCGCTCATATACACATGGTTGTCGTCACGCCACTCGATGCGCAGGGTACCGCCGTCCATAATCACGAGAGAATCACGCGAAGCACGTCCTGTGAGGGCTGCCGCTACAGCTGTGGCGCTCGCTCCCGATCCGCACGCCATGGTGATTCCACTGCCACGTTCCCACACGCGCATGCGAATGCCCTCAGGACACACCTGCGCAAACTCGATGTTGCAACGTTGCGGAAACCGCGAGTGATGCTCAAGTATGGGCCCCTCGGTCTCCACATTCACGGCGTCGAGGTCGTCGACAAAAATCACATAGTGCGCGCTTCCCATCGACACAAAAACGCCATCCGGCAACGGTTCGCCCTGAGGTAGATACAATTCAGGCACATCAAATTGCGGTTCGAGCATATCGACCGTTACCTGCTCCACCTCGTCCCGTTCGTTCACGGTCAAATTCAGCAGTTTAACGCCCGAGCCGGTGAGCAAACGCACCTGTGTACTCTTGGTGAGACCACGCTCATAGACATATTTGCCGATGCAACGGCTGGCATTTCCACACATTTGCCCCTCTGAGCCATCGGCATTGAAGAAACGCATAGTGAAGTCGGCATCGGGGGTCGAAGAGCGACCAATGAGCACCACTCCGTCGCTACCAATGCCGAAGTGCGGTTTGCTCCAAGCTATGGCAGCCGCCTGCGGGTCGGGCAAGTCATTCACAGTTGTGTCTACAAAGATATAGTCGTTGCCCAAGCCGTGCATCTTGATAAAATGAATTGTCTTGGGGTTGTGTGCGGTTGTGTGTGTCATAGTTTTTTTTCATTAAGCTTTGACGCAAAGTTATACAATATGTTCGACCCATCAAATTTTCATTGGCATTTTTGATGATAATTTTCAAAATTAATCGTAATTTTGCGCAACACCTTTTATTTAATAACTAAACAACCCTTGAACTAATGTCACAATACAACTTTGACCAAATTATTGACCGCCGCGGTACACACTGCAAGAAGACCGATATGCTAACCAGTTTATTCGGCAGCAATGACTTGACACCGCTGTGGATTGCCGACATGGACTTCGCCGTGAGTCCCGAAATCAGTTCGGCCTTAGTAAAGCGCTTTGGCGAGCATCCCATCTATGGCTACACGCTACCCTACGATGAGTATTGGCAATCGATTATCGACTGGCAACGCCGTCGCAACGGTTTTGAAATAAGTCGTGAAGAGATGACCTTCATGCCCGGTGGCATGCCTGCACTGGGAATGGTGCTCAACTTCTACACCCAACCCGGCGACCGAGTTGTGCTCCAAGAACCTGTCTACTACGACTTCAAAGATGTGATTGAGGGCAATCGCCGCCTTGCGGTTCGCAACAACCTTGTGCCGACGGGTGACCATTTCTATCGCATGGACTTTGACGACCTGGAGCGTGTTTTCATTGAACAGAAACCGCGCATTATGGTGGTATGCAATCCTCAGAACCCCATAGGCATTGTGTGGAAAAAGGAGGATTTGCAGCAACTGGCCGCTCTGGCTCGCCGCCACCATGTGATACTGTTCAGCGACGAGGTGTTCGGCGATATCACTCTATTCGGACACAAGCACACGCCACTGGCCACCGTGAGCGAGGATGCCGCCGCCGTGACCATCACCTGCGGTTCACCGGGCAAGACATTCAATATTCCCGGTGTGAAGAGCACCTGGCTGGTAATTAAGAACCCCGAGCTGCGACGTGAGTTTTACCGTTGGGTAGAAGTTAACGAGTTGTGCAATGCCAACATCACCGCGCTACTGGCCACCGAGGTGGGTTACCGCTATGGCGAGCCGTGGCTTGAGGCTTGTAAACAATACATTGAGCAGAATGTGCTGTTTGTTTCACAATTCTGCGAAGAGCATATTCCGGGAATCTATGCCATCAAGCCGCAGGCCTCGTTCCTGATGTGGCTTGATTGCCGCCGTCTGGGGTTGGACCATGCGCAATTGGTGCGTTTCTTTGCCGAGAAAGCGCATTTGGCACTCAATGATGGCGAGATTTATGGCGTTCCCGGCTATTGCCACATGCGTCTTAACGTGGGCACTCCACGCAGCTTGCTCAAGCAGGCCATGCATCAGCTGAAGGAAGCGGTCGATTCGCTATAATGCGCGCCACCCACATCATGATAATAGGCTAAAACAAGAAGGTCTTCATCAAATGAGACCTTCTTGTTTACCTTTATTTGTCTTTCTTCTCTATTTCAATTTGTTATAGATTTCGTCAGTGACGGGCTCAAGCCACTCGTTCGACGCACCCTCTTTCACGTCTTTGTGATAGGTCAAATGCTGGAACCAGCTGTCGCAGGCGGCACCGTGCCAGTGCTTGACCTCGGCGGGAACTGCGATAATGGTGCCTGGAGTCATCGGCACAGGCTCCTTGCCCCACTCCTGATACCAACCACGACCGGCCACACACACGAGCACCTGCACCTGCTTGTGGTGGACGTGCCAGTTGTTGCGACAACGAGGCTCAAAGGTCACATTGGCTATACCGCCTTCCATTATTGCCAGGTAACTGTTGCCAATGAAGTATTGGGCATAGGCCGTGTTGGGTTCACCCTTGGGCCACACGTTGAAGTCCACCGTGTTCACAGCGGGTTGCGCTTGTTCGCCCAGATACTGCGCAAGTATGCGCTCAGCACGGCAAGCCTCAGTCTCACCCACGTGGGCACGCAGCACGGCGGGAATGTCGCGCACCTGCTGCTCACTCACGCCCATATTTCTTGCTCCGGCAATGTGAGCCAGTAGTTGAGGTTCGCAGCCGGGCAGTGTCGAGATGGCCGAGACGGTGACGATTTCACGGTCTACAAAGGAGAGGTTGTTGCGGGCAAAGATGTCACCGAACAGGTGAGCCTTGAGATAATAGTCGGTCTGCGGAGCAAATTCGTAGTTAAACGGTTTGCCGCCCACCAGACGGGTCTGCACCTCGGTGCCCTGCTTGAGTGCGTCGTAGTCGGCGGGTAGCGGATCGGCTTCACGTCCCGGCTCGGTTGCCAGACCTGCGGCAGCGCGTTCACTGATAACCTGTTGCAGCGCGCCCAGCGCGTTGAGACTACGCGGGAACCCTGTGTAAGCATAGAGTTGCGAGAGGGCCTCCTTAGCCTCGCTCACGGTCAGCCCTTGTTCAAATCCTTGATTCAGGGCCAATTTCAGCCCTTGAATGTCACCCTTGGCTTCACTGGCGGCAATCACCACCAGCGCTTGTTGTTTAGCAGTTAATGTCATGTCGGTTTTTGCTTGAATATGTAGGGGGATCAGCAGCAATATCGCCGCCCACACCCATTTTGTCAGACTTTTCATTTTAAATTCTCTTTAAAGAAACTTTCCAACTTGTCGTAGGGAATCTTGCCGGCCACATCGTCGTACAAATCAACGTGCGAGGCACCGGGGATAATCAACAATTCCTTGTTGCCCTGCTTGTAACTGCCGGCATATTTACCCGTGGGAATCTCGTTGGCCGTAGCGCATTCGGCGACTGAAGATTCAAAAGCTTTTTTGCCTGTCATTTTCTCAAAGGCATACTCCGAGAAGTAACGCGAGTGAGCCTTCTCGCCGTGGATGAGCAGGACGGCGCTCTCAATTTCGTTGGCATAGTCAAGGATGGGCTGGTTGAGGAATGATTGACAACCGACAGCGTTCCATCCGTCGGTGGAGTTGCCGCTGCGCTCGTGATAGCCACGTTTGGTTTTGTAGTAGGCATGGTAATCCTTTACGAACCAGGGTGCGTCCTGCGGCAGGGGATCAACGACACCGCCGGCACGCTTGTAGGTACCGTTCTTGAAATCCTCGGTGCGCTGGGTAGCCATTGCCTTGCGGGCAGCCATGCGCTGTTCCTTCGAGTCAGTGCTCATGAAGTAGCCTTCGCGAGTCACTTTGGTCATGTCGTACATGGTGCTTGCCACCGTGGCCTTGATGCGCGGGTCAAGGGCAGCTGCATTCACGGCCATGCCGCCAAAGCCGCAAATACCGATGATGCCAATCTTTTCAGGATCTACATTTTCCTGCACACTGAGGAAGTCAACAGCCGCCAGGAAATCCTCGGTGTTGATGTCGGGCGATGCCATGCGACGGGGTTCGCCGCCGCTCTCGCCGGTGTAAGAAGGGTCGAAGGCCAAGGTCACGAATCCGCGCTCAGCCATGTGCTGTGCATAGAGACCGCTCGACTGCTCCTTCACAGCACCAAACGGGCCTGAAACGGCGATGGCGGGCAGTTTGCCTTCAGCGTTCTTGGGGGTATACATATCGGCGGCAAGTTCAATGCCGTAACGATTGCGGAAGGTCACCTTCTTGTGGTCGACCTTGTCGCTGAGCGGGAAAGTCTTGTCCCACTCCTGAGTCAGTTTCAGTGTAGTCATATTATCGGGATTTTGTTGTTTGTTTTTCTCTTGCGTGCATGCTGCGAACATGATTACCGCCAGCATCGTCACCATCATTAATAAATGTTTCATAACGCCTTATTGATTTTATTGAACATTGCAAAATTACTTTCAATTTTGCTTTCGTTACTTTCACAAAAAACTCCGGTAATTTCACTTTTTACACAATTCATTCGTTTTTAAGGCAATTATTCCTTAACTTTGCTCACATGAAGCAGGATTTTCTTTATTCGACTCAATTTCATGAGATGAACGACTCGTCGTTGAGCCATTGCTGTATGCACATGCTTTGCACGCAGGGCGAGGGCAGTTTTGTGTACAACGGCCGTTGCTTTCATGTGATGAAAAACGACCTGGTGGTGCTCACCCACCCTCATCACGCCATGAATCTTGCGGCTCACCCCGAGATGCGTGTCGAGTGGTTTGCAGGCAATTACAAGTTTATGCAGAACCAGTTGCCCTCTAACAACTATAGCATCGGGGGTAGCATCACGCTCAACAGCAATCCTGTGATTCCGCTCACACAGGCCGAGGCTGAACGCATCAGCCAGGACTTTCACCGGCTACGCGACCGTATTCCCGACACCCATCTGCAATTCTACCGCGAGATGATGGCAAGTCTGTGCCTCACGCTCATGTACGATATCTTCGAAGCACATGCGCGACGCGATGCCACCGAGTCACACACCCACTTGACAGGCTACATCGTCAAGGCGTTCATGCAGTTGCTCTCTACCGGAATCTGCCGCACCGAGCGTAGCGTGAATTACTACGCCGATCGACTGAATGTGTCGCCCAAATATTTCTCCGCCACCATCAAGCGGGTCACCGGAGTTAGCGTCACGACACACATAGACCGACACGTCATCCCCATCCTTAAGGAACTGCTTGACGACCAGCAACTCTCGCTCACACAGATTGCGGACTATATGAACTTTACCTCAACGAGTTACTTCACACGATACTGTAGCAAGCATCTGGGGGTCACGCCGTCGGAGTATCGACGCAGTCTCCAACCCAAGCTGGCATAGTGAGAGTATAGTTGTCGGTTGTCGGTTGTCAGTTGTCAGTTGTCAGTTATCAGTTATCAGTTGTCAGTTATCAGTTGGGAAACATTTGGGAAAAGTGAATCTTTTGGGAAATGCGGGAAATGTGGGAAAAATGGGAAAGATGTCAAAGAGCGTGGAATGAGAGGTCATTGGGCTGTAACGGGAGTCATAGCATAAGAGGACCGAAGGACGGTGTGAACGTGTGTGTGGGGCAAAGATAATGCAGAGGTGATGCGAATGCTATAGCAACTACACAGTTTAGCAGACGAGGAGCCAATGGAACAAGAGGCTGTTTTTTAAATGCAAATGATGCGAATTTCACGAATTACACGAATGGGAGTCGAGCAGGCGCGTGAAAACCACGAAGTGCTCGCGACCGAACGGCATTGAATCGCCTACGGCGATGCCCTTGGTGGCCGACTCATTCGTGCTTTTCGAGAGGAGATTGCTGCGCTCGGCATGCTGGTGCAATGATAAAAAGTTAGCGGTTGAGAAACGCAAAGGTAACTCAACCGCCTGGAATTGTATAAGGGAATGCTATATTTAGAATTCAATGCCCACGTTGAAAGTGATGGCGTTAGTGTTTGTGCCAGCATCTTGAATCTTTTGCAATTTGTAACCCAGGCCAAAGTTCATGGCTTTGACAAACTTAACAGGGACACGAACACCGATAGTAGGAGCAAAATAAAAACCATCAAGTTGGCCTGCTGCATACCCGATTTTAGCATCGACAAAAGGTTTGATGCTTCTGCCATGCAGGGGAATATCAATGCGTGCATCAGCATAGATTGGAACTAATGCTACCGCCGCATCACGAACATATTCAAAGCTTACGCCGCCACCCACGAAAAACATATCGTCTAATTGATAGCCATGTGTGATAGAAAGTGTGTAACGGTCAAAGTTTTCACTCTTATCGCCTACACCAAGCGAGTAACTAAAATCAGTGAAACCACGATAGCTTTTAGCTTCTTGTGCAAAAGCGGTTGTTCCAAGCAGAGCAACCATTACGAATGTCATAAATAATTTCTTCATAACTAGAGAATTAGGTTAATTAATAAAAATATTATTTTTCTCTACAAAAATACCAATTAGTGTGTTCAGTGTGTTTGTTACTGTAAAGATACTATTTCTAATAGGAATGTGCAAAGTTTATTCGCTATAGTTGTGGTCGACTACGATGACGACTTTCATGCCAGGCACCAAGGGTTGAATCTCGCTAGTGAGCTGGTCGATAAGGGCGGCATCGTCGTGCACGGTGATTTCGGGTACAACATCGACCGAGAGCATCTGGTCGCGTTCCGAGTAGTAGAATCCATGCACCTGCACAATGTCGGGGTTGGCGGCCAGGGTCTGCATCACCTTGGCTTGCAGTTCGGCCCGTCGGTTCTCTCCTGTGGCTAGGGCATACACTCCCACGGTCATGATAATGCCGTGATTGTCGTACATTTGAGTAGATATTTTGCGTGTGAGCCCGTGTATTTCGTGTGCTGGCATGGTATCAAGCACATTGATGTGCAGCGAACCTATCATCACATTGGGACCGTAGTTGTGGAGGATGATGTCGTACACGCCATGCACGCCTTCGAATGCCTTTATCTCGCGCTTGATGTCGCTGATGAGTTCGGGCGATACGCGTGCGCCCAGCAGTTCGTTGACGGGCGAAGCGAGCATCTCGACGCCCGCTTTGATGATGACCAGCGAAATGAGTGCACCCAGAATGCCGTCGAGCGAGAAGTTCCAGAGCAGCATGACGCCCGCCGACACCAGAGTGGCCAGCGTGATGACAGCGTCGAACAGCGCATCGGCCCCTGAGGCTATCAGCGCGTCGCTCTTGAGCAGCTTGCCCTTGCGTTTCACATATTGCCCGAGCACAAGCTTCACCACAATGGCCACGACAATCACAATGAGCGTTGTGGTGCTGTAGGAGGGCTCGGTGGGGTTGAATATCTTCTTCACCGACTCGATGAGCGAAGTGATGCCGGTCGACAGAACAATCACCGCAATGATGATGGCGCTGAAGTACTCGACTCGGCCAAAACCGAACGGGTGTTTGCGGTCGGCAGGGCGTTCCGAAAGTTTGGTGCCAACGATGGTGATGACGCTCGACAGCGCATCGCTCAAGTTGTTCACGGCGTCCATGATGATGGCAATGCTGCTGGCAAGTACACCCACAGCGGCTTTGAAAGCGGCCAGCAGCACATTGGTCACAATGCCAATGACGCTGGTCCTGATGATTTGTGCATTACGATTCATAGTTATCAGTTTTCAGATTTCAGACATCAGTTGTCAGTTGTCAGATTCGTGAGCAGTCGTTAGATGAGTTTTTTGCGCTTGAGGTACACATAGATGAGTATCGACAAGATCACCGATAGGACGATGGCAAACAGGAATCCCCATATCCACGATTCCATGCCGTTGGGCACATTCATGTCATAGAACCCCGCAATGCCGGTGGGCACCATGAGAATGATGGTGATGACGGTGAGCGTGCGCATGATCACATTCATGTTGTTGCCAATGATTGATGATTAGGACGACTGCTGCCGGTCAAGAATCTTGCTATAGATGCTGGCGGTGTCGTAGGCCTGTTGCATCTCAATTTCCACATCATCGAGGAGGTCTTCGTCGTAGGTGCGTTAGCTGTTATGGGTGTGTTTATGATTGTTTGGTGGATAGGTTTTTCACTCTTTGGGGTTGCGCATGATCCAGTCGAAGGCATGGCGGACTTCTTCGGACCAATAGTAGACTTGACTGTTAATCAACGAAGTGCTGGTTGGACCAACAACTTTGTACAGATTCCCCTCGTGGTAATAAAAGCGGCGGTCAATGCGTTTGCCGTTCTCATCGTAGTCTTGAACCAGGGCAAACAGCAGCCTCTGACTCGATGGGTCGAACAGGAATTCCTCGTAGTACTTCTGTTTGCCGATGTTGTAGCTGCGGGTCACGAAATAGAGCGGATAGTAGTAGAAGTGCGGGTCGCCGTCGTCGTCCATCAAGTAGGTGCCCTCCACAGTGTTGTAAAAGAAGTGGAAGGTCTCGGTGGTCTTGCCCTTGCCGCGCACGGTGTAGTTGGCCTTGGTCACCAGTTCATTGCCCATGCCCTTGTTTTGCTTCATCATGACTTTGGCTTGTTTGTAGGCATCTTGAATCGAGGCGATGACGGGGTCAGATTCTTGGGCTGTCGCAGCAATTGCTATGGTTGCGAAAGCCAGGATTAGCATTTGTCTTAAAGTTTTCATAATTATGAGGTTTTAGTGTTGTTAAAGCGGGGTTACATTCACAGTTGAAATGTTTTGTTTGTAGCCATTTCTGTCAGTATTAAACAAGAAGGCAATTCAGATTTATAACTTTTAGCCTGATACCAATTGCAAAATTAATGAAAATAGCGCAAAAAACAAATATTTCGGTTATTATCAGACAATGGATGACAATTATTGACAATAATTTTTATTGATGACAATTTCTCTACGGAGTTAAGGAGTGTAGGAGTGGTCTGCAGTGCTAAAACCGGCGTGAGCCGGCTCTTCGACAAACTTAGTTTGTAGCTTTTTGAAAAATATGACCGACGACTCAGTGGGGTGCTAATTCGAAAAATGGCGCCTATCGGCGTCAAACCACGAAGTGCTCGCGACCGAACGGCATTGAATCGCCTACGGCGATGCCCTTGGTGGCCGACTCATTCGTGCTTTTCGAGAGGAGATTGCTGCGCTCGGCATGCTGGTGCAATGATAAAAAGTTAGCGGTTGAGAAACGCAAAGGTAACTCAACCGCCTGGAATTGTATAAGGGAATGCTATATTTAGAATTCAATGCCCACGTTGAAAGTGATGGCGTTAGTGTTTGTGCCGGCATCTTGAATTTTCTGCAATTTGTAACCAAACCCAAAGTTCATGGCCTTGACAAATCTAACCGGGACTCTTACACCAATAGTAGGTGCAAAATAGAAACCATCAACTTCACCAGCAGCGTAGCCAATTTTAGCATCGACAAAAGGTTTGATGCTTCTGCTATGCAGAGGAATATCCATACGTACATCGGCGTAAATAGGCACTAACGAGGCTGCTATGTCGCGAACATATTCAAAACTCACACCGGCACCCACGAAAAACATATCGTCTAATTGATAGCCATGTGTGGTAGAAAGTGTGTAACGGTCAAAGTTTTCACTCTTATCGCCTACACCAAGCGAGTAACTAAAATCAGTGAAACCACGATAGCTTTTAGCTTCTTGTGCAAATGCTGTAGTTGCAAGCACAATTGATAGCATAAGTGTTAAAAATAATTTCTTCATAATCAAAACAATAAATAAATTAACTATAGTTGATATTATTTGAGATGTGCAAATGTACAAAATAATCTGCTATTGTGGTTTACTTGAATCTACTTTTTGAGGTGCAACAATGGTTGAGTAAAAAAGGCGGGGCACTAAGAGAGGTGCCACGCCTTTTGATATCGACTCAAATAGGACATCGTGCCCGATTTGAGGAATTAACCCGAATGGGTTTACTTCGCCATTTCTTTCTTGAGACGCTCGGTGAGCATGGGAACGATCTTGTGAAGGTCGCCCACGATGCCCAGATCGGCCACGCTGAAGATGGGAGCAAACTTATCCTTATTGATAGCAATAATGAAGTCGCTCTCTTCCATACCGGCAAGGTGCTGGATGGCACCGCTGATACCACAAGCCATGTAGAGGTTGGGACGCACGGTCTTACCCGTTTGACCCACTTGACACTCGTGTGGCATAACGCCGTTGTCGACCATGGCACGCGACGAAGCCACCTGTCCGCCGAGTACATCGGCGAGGGCTTGGAGTTTGTCGAAGCCTTCCTTGTTGTGCACACCGCGACCACCCGAGACGAGAATCTTAGCCTCTGAGATGTCGGCCATCTGCTTGTCGGCCTTGATGGTCTCAACGAGTTTCACTTTGAACTTGGCAGTGTCGAATTTGGGCACGAAGTCGGTCACCACACCCTGGCGACCAGCCTGGCGCTCCATCTTCTGCATCACACCGGGACGCACGGTCGACATTTGCGGACGCGTATTGGGGCAAACGATGGTAGCCATGAGGTTGCCACCGAATGCGGGACGGGTAGAATGCAGGTCGAGTTGACCGTCATCACCGGCTTGAATCTCAAGTTTGGTACAGTCGGCAGTCAGACCGGCTTTCAGGCGCGAAGCCAAACGCGGAGCCATGTCGCGGCCAATGGTAGTAGCACCATAGAGTACGATATTGGGCTTGCGGTCCTCAATGATTTGATACATCACCTGCGAGTATTGCTCGCTCAGGTAATCCTTGAGTTCGGGCGTGTCAACAACAATCACCTCGTCGGCACCAAATTCAATGAGTGATTGAGCCTGCGACTTGATGTTGTAACCCAGCAAGAGGGCCACCACTTTCTCGCCCAGCACATCAGCAAGGTCACGAGCCTTGCCCAAAAGTTCAAACGCAACGGATTGGATAACACCTTCACGCTGTTCTGCAAAAACAAATACGTTCTTATAATCTTTCTTTTCCATAGCTTTTGACTTTTAGATGATGTGTTTCTCTTTCAGTTTGTTGACAATCAGCTCTACTGCTTCTTCTTCACTCACTTCGTGAACCTCACCGGGAGCCTTCAGAGCCTTGGGGAATGACTTGAACACCTTAGTGGGCGAACCGGCCAGACCGAGTTTCGACTCATCAACGTCAATCTTGTCGGCACCCCAAACCTCGACCTCACGGTCATAGGCCTTCATGATGCCATTGACGCTCATGTAGCGGGGTTCGAAAGCCGATGCAAGCACGGTGAGCAGGCACTTGCCTTCCACTTCCAGCACTTGCACGCTGTCTTCGTTCTCCTTGTGCACGAGCAGATTGCCATTGTCAAGGCGCTTGGCGTCGGCCACATAGGTGATTTGAGGCAGGTCGAGGTGCTCGGCAAGCTCGGGACCTACTTGCGCGGTATCGCCATCGATAGCCTGACGGCCGGCGATGATGAGGTCATAGTCGAGCGTGCGGCACAGGCCAGAAAGGGCATAGGAGGTAGCCAGCGTGTCGGCACCGGCGAACTTACGATCGCTCAAGAGGATGGCACGGTCGGCACCCATTGCGAAAGCCTCACGCAGAATCACGTCGGCCTGAGGGGGACCCATAGAGATGACGGTAACGTGGGCACCATGTTGGTCCTTCAGACGCAGAGCCAGTTCAAGACCGCCCTTGTCGTCAGGGTTCATAATGCTGGGCACGCCATCGCGAATAAGCGTTCCCTTCACGGGATCAATTTTGATTTCGGTTGTATCGGGAACTTGTTTTACGCAAACGATAATTTTCATCATAGTGCTGTCCTCCATTGATTATTTGAATAAATGACCGGCGATGACCATGCGCTGCACCTCAGATGTACCTTCGTAGATTTCGGTAATCTTGGCATCGCGCATCATGCGCTCAACAGGATACTCTCTCGTGTAACCATAGCCACCGTGGAACTGCACAGCCTTGGTTGTGACTTCCATAGCGGTCTCGGCAGCAAACAGCTTAGCCATAGCGGCATCGGCCGAATAAGGAATGCCCTTGTCCTTCTTCCAAGCGGCACTGCGCACCAGCAGACGGGCGGCCTCGACCTTAGTTTTGAGGTCGGCCATTTGGAATTGGGTATTCTGGAACTTGGCGATGGGCTTGCCGAACTGCTTGCGCTCCTTGGTGTACTTGACGGTCTCGTCCATGGCGCCTTGAGCGATGCCCAGTGCTTGCGAAGCGATGCCGATGCGGCCGCCGTCGAGGGTCTTCATGGCAATGCTGAAGCCCTTGCCCAGCTGACCCAGCAGGTTCTCTTTGGGTACTTCACAGTTCTCGAAAATGAGCTCGCAAGTGGCGCTACCACGGATACCCATCTTCAACTCCTTCTTACCAATCGAGAAGCCGGGCATGCCTTTCTCAACGATGAAGGCCGAGATGCCCTTGGTTCCCTTGCTCTTGTCGGTCATAGCCATGACGATGAACACGTTGGCATAAGAAGCATTGGTGATGAAAATCTTAGAGCCGTTCAGAATCCACTTGTCGCCAGCGTCGACGGCTGTGGTTTGCTGCATAGCGGCATCGGTACCGGCATTGGGCTCGGTGAGACCGAAGGCGCCAATCCACTCGCCCGAAGCGAGCTTGGGCAAATATTTCATCTTCTGCTCCTCGGTGCC
>CAMKGM010000054.1 GCA_946412245.1 uncultured Bacteroidales bacterium | reverse complement strand
CTGTGGTGGCTAATGACAGGTCAGCGGATTTATGCTACCTTCTGGCCTATTAAAACGAAAACACCCAATCTTACATTTTTGGGTGTAAAATTGGGTGTAAAGGACGGGTTCTTTAACACAATAGCAATAACCGTGCCAAACTTAATGACGATCATCCGGCAGAGCTTGGCGGCAATGAAGACTTGACGCGAAAAGAATTATTCTATAAATTTGCAAATGATATGAAATTGATATTCCTCTACATATCCGTGTTGCTCTTCTCGGCCTGTCACACAAGCCGTAACGCTATGTCATTGAATGCTTGGAATGGTGGCAAAGACAGTTCTATAGTGGTAACTCCACCTCGCGATGCTATTGGAGAATTTTCTCCCAGCACACTCATCATTAGCTACGATGCCCAGGTGGGCAAGCAACCGTTGCTCGATGCCATCAAAGCTTGTGGCGCACAAGTCATCTACGACTACAAGATGATGAGCGGCATGGCCATCAAGAAACCCGACAACATGACGCTCGACGAGGCCATTGCCCACTTTAGCAAGGTGAAAGGAGTCACTCATGTGGCCCGCGACCGTATCATTCGCCTCACCGACCCCATTAGGCCGCCCGTTGTCGACCGATAAAACTTTCTACTTCAATGAGGATGTAAACAATTACCCATAGGTACAAAAAAACGGCTGAGATTTTCATCTCAGCCGCTTCTCTTCATCTGGCGGAGAGAGAGGGATTCGAACCCCCGGTGCCTCTCAGCACGCCGGTTTTCAAGACCGGTGTAATCGACCACTCTACCATCTCTCCGAAAAGCGATTTTCGCGGAGTCGCCGCCAAATTCGGGTGCAAATTTAAGCACTATTATTGTTCCGTGCAATTTTTTTCGCAAAAAAATGCTTTTTTTCAATTTTTGTTCCTACTTTTGCCACATCATTTACTAACCTACATGGTCATAAACTCCATGCGGCATTTATCAACAACACCAATCTACTAATTCTACTTCTTCAACTATATGAAACAATTCACCCACACCACTCAAGGCACTTGCTCACAGTTCATCAACTTTGAGCTTGACGATGAACAACGGTTACACAATGTTGAGTTCGTAGGCGGTTGCCCGGGCAACACCTTTGGCATTGCCCGACTTGTTGAGGGCATGAAAGCCAGCGATGTCATGAACCAACTGCGCGGTGTGCGTTGCGGCTACAAAGCCACATCATGCCCCGATCAGCTTGCCCAAGCCATCGCTAACGCCCTTGATAACAGTTCTGACTAAATAAGCGAGAAGGCCACGTCCATCATGTGCGTGAACGAGTTCTGACGCTGCTCCGATGTCGTCACCTCGCCTGTCACAATGTGGTCAGAGATGGTGCAGATGGTGAGTGCCTGCTTACCGGCACGGGCCGCATTCATATAGAGCGCTGCGGCTTCCATCTCCACGGCCAGCACGCCCATCTTCATCCACTTATCGTTCTGGTTGATGTCGTTATAGAACACGTCCGACGACACCACATTGCCCACCTTGTAATTGTAGCCGAATTTCTCGCAGGCTTCAGCGGCGCCACGCACCAAGTTAAAGTCTGCGATGGGAGCAAACGGGCCGGGCAACGCATATTGAGCTCCATAGTTTGAGTCGGTGCACGCACCCATAGCAATCACCAGGTCGCCCAAATGCAGGTCGGTGTCGAACGCTCCCGCCGAGCCCACGCGAATGATGGCTTTCACACCATAGAAGTTATATAGCTCATAGGTGTAGATGCCTATCGAAGGCATTCCCATGCCATGACCCATCACACTCACGCGCTTGCCGTTATGGGTGCCGGTGAAGCCCAGCATGCCACGCACATTATTAAACTGAACGGGATTTTCCATGAAATTCTCAGCCATGAATTTGGCGCGCAACGGATCGCCAGCCATAATCACTGTTTCGGCTATCTCGCCGAATTTTGCCCCGATGTGGGGAGTTGGTGTCTTGTTCATAATTCAGAGTTTTTGTTGATTTTTCATTGTTTCTTTGCTCCAAAGTTACAAAATCTTCAACAAAACAGCAAATAACCTACACTTTTTTACCCGTCGGCACGTTCTTTTTCAGAAAAACAGCAACATGGGCCATATAATTAAAGCATAGCGGATGGCCTTGCCTATGGTCATGGTTGTGAGCACTATCCAAACATTGGCGCGCATTAGTCCTAACGCAATGGTGATGGCTGACCCCAGAATGGGAAGGAAGGCGAAGAATGCCATGTAGGCCCCACGATTCTCAACCCAGCGCTGCGCCTTGTCGAGTTTCTCTTTCTTCACATGAAAGTACTTTTCTATCCATTCCATTTTGCCCAAATGCCCCATCAGGTAACAAGTCATTCCGCCGGCCACATTGCCTGCAAGCGCGGCCAAGAAACATGGCCATGCGCCCAACTTGAGCGGGCCCAGGCACACGACAAGCAGTGCCTCTGAACTGAGCGGCACCACGCTACCGGCAATAAACGAACCCAGAAATAGCCCGAAGATGCCCCACTGCGTGAAAAATTCTACAAATGCGTCCATGCCTCAGCCTCACACGAGCTTCACCTCATCGCCCAGCGTCACTTTCTTTTGCTTGTAAAGCTGGCCCAACGCCTTCTTGAAGTCCTTCTTGCTGCAATTGAACGCAGCTGTAATATCCTTCGGGTCGCTCTTGTCATTCAGCGACATTTTTCCACCGTGCGCTTTCAGGTATTTGAGAATGCAGCCCGACAGGTCGTCAACGCGCATCTTCTCTATCTTCAATAGTGTGACGTCAATCTTCTCATCATCGCGCACCTGCTTGATGAAGCCCGTGTGACGCTCGCCCACGTTCACGTCACCGTAGGTCTCGTTGGAATAGAGCATTCCCCAATGGCTATTATTCACTATCACCTTGTAGCCCAGCTCTGTGCGCTGCACAATGAGCAAATCCACGCGCTGGCGGTGGTAGTAACGTGGCGGCGTGTTGTTCAAGTACTTGTCAAGCTTCGCAGTAGCCACCACTCGTTGACTTTCGTGGTCAAGGTACACATAGACTATATAGCTGCGGCCCGGCTGCATACGCACACGCTGCTCGCGAAACGGCACCAGCAATTCCTTGGCCACAAGGCCCCAATCCAGGAATGCGCCCACCTGATTCACCGCGTTCACACGCATTAGCGCAAAGTCGCCCACCACAGCGTGCGGCCGCTCCGTTGTTGCCACAGGGCGATTCTCCGAGTCATTGTAGACAAACACCTCCAGCATCGTCCCCTCAGTCATTTCACCGGTCACATAGCGTTTCGGCAACAACACTTCTTGCCCTTCATCGTCTATAAGATACAGACCAAAGTCAACACTGCGGTTCACCTTCAACTCGTTATATTGCCCTATTTTCATGCTTTGTTTCATTTTTTAATTAGAATGCAAAGTTATTGAAAAAAAATGATATAATTTGGTTGACTTGCGAAAAATGTCTATCTTTGCTAATTAGTGCATCAAGCAGTGCTAAAATATACTTTCTTAACTCTCATGTGATTATTCACTAAACGCGATATTACTTATGTATACCTCTGACCAACAATTCTACATTGCGCATTGCGATAACGGACCCATCAACCTCGTGGGTAAGATGGCCAACCGACACGGACTCGTAGCAGGTGCTACCGGTACCGGCAAGACTGTAACCCTTCAGGTCATTGCCGAGAGCTTCTGCCAAGCAGGTGTGCCATGCTTCATGGCCGACATGAAGGGCGACCTCTCGGGCATCAGCCAGCCGGGCAAACTGTCGGGCTTCATCGAGAAACGCATGCCCGAGTTTGGCATCGAGAATCCGCAATTCCAGGGTTGCCCTGTGCGTTTCTTCGATGTCTATGGCGAACAAGGACACCCCATGCGAGCCACCATCTCGCAAATGGGCCCCGATTTGCTCGCACGCCTGTTTGAACTCAATGAGACACAGGCAGGTGTAATGACCATTGCTTTCCGCATTGCTGATGACAACGGTTGGCTACTTGATGACCTGAAAGACCTGCGCTCGCTGCTTGACTACATAGCAAGAGGAGCTCATGCGTCTGAATATGATACTAAGTATGGCAATATTTCTTCTGCATCAGTTAGTGCCATTCAGCGTGCCATCCTCCGTCTTGAGGACCAGGGTGGAAGCCAGTTCTTCGGTAAACCCGAATTTGACATCTACGACCTGCTGCAATGCGAGGGAGGCAAGGGCATCATGAATGTGCTCGCTGCCGACAAACTCATGCTTAAGCCCAAACTCTATTCCACCTTCCTGCTCTGGCTCATGAGCGAACTCTACAGTACGCTGCCTGAAGTAGGCGACCTTGACCTGCCCAAGCTCGTCTTCTTCTTCGACGAAGCTCATATGCTCTTCGACGATACTTCCAAGGCCATGGTCGACAAGATTGAACAGGTGATTCGCCTCATTCGCAGTAAGGGCGTCGGTATCTACTTCGTGACCCAAAGCCCCACCGACATCCCCGAGACCGTTCTCGGACAGCTGGGCAACCGAGTGCAGCATGCCTTGCGCGCTTACACTCCTAAAGACCAGAAAGCAGTGAAGACCGCTGCCGACACCTTCCGTCCCAATCCCGCCTTCAAGACCGATGAAACCATCATGAACCTGGAGACCGGCGAGGCTCTCGTGTCGTTCCTTGACGAGAAGGGCGCTCCCACCATGGTTGAGCGTGCCAAGATTCTGTTCCCTCTCAGCCAAATTGGCGCCATTAGTGAGGGGCAGCGCGACAGCATCATCAAGGGTAGCCGCATCTACGGCAAGTACGACAAGGCGGTTGACCGCGAGAGCGCTTTCGAAGTCCTAATGAAGGAAATGGAAAAAGAAGCTCAACAAGAAGAGGAAGCAAAAGCCGAGAAAGAGAAAGAAAAGGAGAAAGCCAAGGAGGAGAAGAACAAGAAACCCGGGCTCATCAAGCGCATTTTCAAGGCTATTGTTACAGCTGTCACCGCCGCCATTGCCTCCATTATCGGAACCAAGGTGAGCGATGCCGTGAGTGGCAAGAAGACTAAGAGCCGCACCAGTGCCGGCAGCAAGATTACCAAGAGCGCCACGCAGGCAGCTACCCGACAAATCACTCGCGACATTTTGGGTAACCTAATCAAGTGATGAAATCATCATATCGTTTCCTGTTTGCCTTGAGCCTGATGCTGGTTGTATTGGGCTCTTGGGGTCAATCTCACAAGACCCTGCGCGAGTGGGGTTTCCCGACGGGTATTTTCCAGCCGGGGCCTAACAATGCCATTACCGACGTGCCCGGCGTGACCGTGGGCCATGTGACCTGCATCGAGGGCGACAGCATTCGCACCGGTGTCACCGCCATTGTGCCGCATCAGGGCAACCTGTTTCGCAACAAGGTGCCGGCCGCTATCTATGTGGGCAACGGATTCGGCAAACTGGCAGGCTACACCCAGGTGCGTGAGCTTGGTTACATTGAGACTCCCGTCATACTCACCAACACGCTGAGCGTGGCGGCAGGCATTGAGGGTGCTGTGCGCTACACCCTCATGCAGCCTGGCAATGAGCGCGAGAACTCAGTGAATGCCGTAGTGGGAGAAACCAACGACGGGCGGCTCAATGCCATCCGCGCCATGCACATCACGCCACAAATGGTGATTGATGCCATCAAGGGTGCCAAAGGTGGACCTGTGGAGCAGGGCTGCGTGGGTGCCGGAACCGGCACCATCTGCTTCGGATTCAAGGGCGGCATAGGCACCTCGTCGCGCGTCTTGCCCGAGTCGCTGGGTGGCTACACCATTGGGGTGCTTGTGCAGACCAACTATGGCGGCATCCTTGAGATTGATGGTGTGCAAGTAGGGCAGAAGTTACAGAAACACGATTTCATCAACCATGTGCGCCGCAACGAGAATGTCGACGGGTCGTGCATGATGGTGGTCATTACCGATGCACCGCTCGACAGCCGCAACCTGGAGCGCGTGGCCAAGCGTGCCATGATGGGTATGGCCAAAACCGGCGGCATTGCCTCTAATGGCAGCGGCGACTATGTGATAGCCCTCTCGGTAGCTCCTGAGAACCTCATCAACGACAAGGCCAAGAAAATCACCTCGACTGTGCTTGCCAATAGCGAGATGTCGTCAATTTTCGCCGCCACCATCGAGACCACCGCCGAGGCATTGTGGAACTCGCTGTTCATGGCCACATCAATGACGGGCCGCGACGGTTATCATGTCGAAGCCCTCCCTGTTGACAAAGTCCTTGAGATGCTCCGCAATCGCTAATCATTCTTCACCTTTTGATTTAATTCGGATAGCTAATTATGACTGAAAACATAACTGTTAATGTGCTCCTGTGCGACACCTTCCCGGGTCGCTTGCCTGATGATATTCCCTCTTATGTTTCCATGCACCAACGCCTTGTGCATCGGGTCAACCCGCATGAGCAATTTCGGGTGTTTATGGCAATGGAGGGGCAATTGCCCTCATCTCTAAATCAAGATGAGATTTATCTGATTCCGGGTTGTATCAATTCGGCCTACGACCCACTGCCTTGGATTCCCAAGCTGGAACAATGGATTTGCCGGGCTATAGAAAAGGGTGTGTTTCTTGTAGGTGTGTGTTTTGGCCACCAGATTATAGCCCAAGCCTTGGGAGGCAAAGTGGCGCACTATGCAGGCGGTTGGGGTACAGGCATCCGGCAATCAGAGGTGCTCGATACCGACTTGCGTCAGTTTTTCCCCGATGGCAATATGCACTTGCTCTACAATCATCACGATCAGGTGGTGGAGGCTCCTGAAGAAGCCATAACTCTCGCAACCAGTGGCTTTTGCCGTTATGAGGCGCTGCGCTACAGCGACCATGTGTTCACCTTCCAAGGACATCCCGAGTACACCCCATCCTATATGCGTTTCTACTTCGATCATCTGGCCGCTGAGCAAGATGCTGCAGTGGTGGAGCGAGGCCGGCTGTCACTCATTCAAATGCAACCACAAGGCGATGACGTGGCACGCTTCGTGCTTCATGCTTTCACACAATATCGCTGTTCCAACTCCCGACGCGGCAACTGATTGCAATTCCAAGGAAAACGGCCGGGCGTGAGAGCTCGGCCGTTAGTATGCTTGCTGAGTGGGGAATGTCAAATGGTGATCTTGCCGAGGATGAAATTGATGAGCATGGTGACATCGTTGACTTCAACCTCACCATCGTCGTTGAGGTCGGTGTAGATGCTGAACGAGAACTTATCCTTGTCGAGCATCGTGTACTGACAAGGCCCTTCAGTCCAGCAGGTGTCAATGTCAAGGTTGTAGTCGTCGGCAACGAGATTGCCCATAACATCCTGTCCCCAGGTGATTCCCAGTTGAGACTGGATTACCCATTGGCCATCAGGGAACTCAATAGGGTTGTAGTCAATTCATTCGGTAATTTCAGGGTTTAAAGGTTTGGGGACGTTGTTGCTTTGTGCCACCGCTGAGATGGCGAAAGCGGTCATTAAAGAAAGGAGTAGAAATGTTTTTTTCATAATGAAACAATCATTATGGGTGAAAAGAATTTGGCGATATGGTAAAGATGTGTAAAGCACTGACAAAGATAATGAAAATAATTGCATAAGTCAAAAAATATAGCGAAATTTGCAAGACCTTGAACTGAAAACAGGGGTAAAACTATCAAAATGTTATTTATGTTAAGCATTATCAAACGAGTAGCCTTAGTGGCTACATTGGCAGTCACGCTGTCGCCATGCGTTCATGGAGCGGAAACGTCGACTGCTGTGGGAAATCAAGAGATTATACTCCACGCGTGGTCGTGGTCGTTCAACACCATTCGCGAGCATTTGCCCGAGATAAAGGAAGCGGGCTACACGATTGTTCAGACATCGCCCATCAACGAGTGCTATGTGGGCGACAACGGTGGTCGCCAGCTGTTTGGCAACGGCAAGTGGTACTATCATTACCAGCCCACCGACTGGACCATAGGCAACTACCAATTGGGCACTCGCGACGAGTTTAAGGCTATGTGCACCGAGGCCAATAGGCTGGGGGTGCGCGTGATAGTGGATGTGTTGCCCAATCACACGGTGATAGACCGTAGCCAGATTAATGCGCGGCTTGACAGTGCCGTGCGTGGCCGTGAGAACCTGTTCCATGCCAACGGCTTGTGGCCCATCAAGGACTATAATGACCGTTATCAGTGCACGACGGGCGAGATGGGCACACTGCCCGATGTGAACACTGAGAATCCTGATTTTCAGCATTACTATATGCTCTATGTGAACGATGTGCTGGCCTGTGGTGCGCGTGGTTTCAGATATGACACAGCCAAGCACATCGGGTTGCCCGACGAGCCTCGGGATCCCAAGTCGCCCCAGAACGACTTCTGGGACGTGGCGATGGGGCGCAAGGCGGTTCAAGGTGTGCGTCTTGCCATTCCTCGCGATCAGTTGTTCATTTATGGTGAGGTGTTGCAAGACCGCAATGTGCCCGAACAAGGGTATGCCGAGTATATGGACCTGACGGCGAGCAACTACGGCTGGGTGTTGCGCAATGTGCTCAACAAACACAATGCCAAGGCTGAGGATTTGTTGTCGTGGCATCACTCGGTGAATCCCGCTCACTTGGTGACTTGGGTTGAGTCGCATGACACCTATTGTAATGCCCATGAGTCGGCCTCGATGCCCGACGAGCTTGTGCGTCTGGGGTGGGTGTTTCTCACGGCGCGGCAGTATGGCACACCGCTGTTCTACTCGCGACCTCACGGCAGCACTCGCCAAAACTACTGGGGCGATAACGAAATAGGTAAGGTGGGTAACGATGAATTCAAGCACCCGTTGGTGCGCGCCGTGAACGAGTTCAGGCGGGCTCATGTAAATGATCCGGAGCACTTGGTAATCAGTGACAACGGTAAGCAGATAGTGGTGGAACGTGGCAAGCGAGCCGCCGTGGTGATTAACCTCGATGAACAGACGGCTGAGGTGTCAATTCCTGTGACAATTCAGGACGGCAAGTACCGTGACGCTGTGACCAAAGCTCAAGTGCGTGTGAAGAAAGGCACGCTTACAGCCACGATGCAGCCCATGAGCGCCTACATCTTGAGTCGCTGATGCAGTGGTTGCCGAGTCGTGAGTTTACCTCAAAACCTAAAGCACGAATTGGGTTGAAACCAAATCGGGCTTTCGGATTGGGTTAAAAAGTTCTAAACTTTACGGGTCACTTGGCAGAATGTGCGAAAAGCGTTATCTTTGTAGTGATAAAAACAGAAAACAAACTATAAAAAAGTATATACTGAAATGAAGATTAAAACATTAGTTTGCGCCCTTGCCGGCGCAATGTGCTTGATGAGCGCCCCCGGCATGAAAGCTGCGGTTGCTCCCGCAACAGAACATCTGTATGCCAGCGTTGATGGCTTTAACAAGATGAAATCGTGTCTGAACGCTACGCTTGAAGGACTGAAGAACGCTCAAAATGCCAAGCAGGTGAGCAATGCGATGTATAACTATGTGAAGACTTCGTTGCCGGTCAATAAGTATTACAGCGACTTGACTGACTATCAGAAGAAGCAGATTGACGCATTGCAGAAACAGGTGGGCATTTTGTCACAAAAAAAGACTGCTCAGTTCAACTGCAAGAAAGAGGTGGAGCAGGCCGTTCAGAAAGCTACGCTTGAGGCCATCGCCAGCATGAAATAATAACCAAAGTTTGTTCGGGAAGTACCCGAATCGCCGCAAGCCATAGAGATGAACGCGACGTCGCCCGAACATATAGACCTGAACAACGCCGAGTTCCAGAACGTGTGGAACTTGATACAGCACACCCATCGCTCGGTGTTCATGACAGGAAAGGCGGGAACGGGCAAGAGCACGTTCCTGCGTTATATTTGTGCTCACACTCGCAAGGTCCATGTAGTGTTGGCTCCCACGGGCATAGCCGCCGTGAATGTGGGAGGCCAAACGCTTCACTCGTTTTTCAAGATTCCGTTCAAGCCGTTGTTGCCCGACGACCCCGAGTTCTCGCCTCGGCACATTCGCAAGACGCTTCGCTACTCGGCCAAGAAGATTAAGCTCATCAGGAAACTGGAGCTGATTATCATCGACGAGATATCGATGGTGCGCGCCGATATAATAGACTTCATAGACAAGGTGCTTCGCGTCTACTCATGCAACATGCGCGAGCCGTTCGGCGGCAAGCAGTTGTTGTTTGTGGGCGACGTGTTCCAGTTAGAGCCGGTTGTGACACGAGATATGCGAGAGATATTGCGTCGCTACTACAATCAGTTCTTCTTTTTCAATGCCCATGTGTTCTCCAGCCTGGGGCTGGTGCCGGTGGAACTCTCTAAGATTTACCGGCAGACCGACAGCGGTTTTGTGTCAATGCTTGACCGCGTGCGCGTGAATCACGCTTCGCAGGCCGATATGCATCAACTGAATAGCCGTTATGTGCCCAACTATACTGAGGCTGAGAGTTATGTAATGACGCTTGCCACGCGTCGAGACACCGTAGATGCCATCAATGAGGAGCACATGAATGCGCTGACGACACCTGAGTTTGTGTTTGAGGGCGAGGTGGAAGGTAATTTTCCGGACAACGACCTGCCTACGTCAAAGGTGCTCACCCTAAAGCAAGGCGCGCAGGTGATATTCATTCGCAACGACAAGGAGGGCCGATGGGTGAACGGTAGCATTGGCATTGTGAGCGAAGTGAATGAGCGTTGTGTGAAAGTGGCGCTTGAGGATGGCACCCAGAATGAACTTGAGGTAGAGATGTGGGAGAATATCCAGTACTACTACGACGAGAAAGAGAAGAAGGTGATGGAGACGTTGCTTGGCACGTTCAAGCAGTATCCCATCAAACCGGCGTGGGCATTGACGGTTCACAAGAGCCAGGGCATGACGTTCAACAAGGTCGTGATAGACTTTGCCGGTGGAGCTTTCACGGGTGGCCAGACCTATGTGGCACTGTCGCGGTGCACGTCGCTTGAAGGCATCACGTTGCTCAAACCCTTGTCGGCGCGCGACATCATTGTGAACAGCGAGGTGGTGAACTTCAGTCGAGAGTTCAACAACCAGGCCGCTATTAACGGTGCGCTGGAGCAGGAGCGAGCCGCTCAATTCTACCGGCGTGCGGCTCAGGCGTTTGATTTGGGTGAGTACGGTGAGAGCATCGATAGTCTGATTCAGGCCTTGGCGCTGTACAATGTGCTGGACAAACCCGCCGCCGTGCGACTCATGAAGGTCAAGATGCAGAAAGTGGGCAAATTACGCCAAACCATCAAGAACCTTGAGGATGTGATAGACTCGCAGAATCAGCTACTACACAATCTGGCAAAGGAATATACCGAAATGGGTAATCAGGTGCTGGGCTACGGGGCGCTTGCCGAGGAACCCGCCGCCCCTTATGGCAACGGTCAGCCCCAGCCGCTTGACGAGATTGCCATTAGGTCGGCTATGGCAAACTACAACAAGGCCCTCAAGATATGCCCTGAGTTTGTAGATGCCTATGTGGGTAAGGCGCGGCTATATGTGGCAATAGACGAACCCGACCGTGCCGAGTCGGCCTTTGGCGAGGCGCTGAAGATAGCGCCCGACTCATTTGATGTGCACATGGGCTTGGGTGACCTACATCAGTCGGCCAAGGACTTGCCTCAAGCCATCAAGGACTACAAGCATGCCATTAAGGCCGACAAAACCGCGGTGACACCGTTGTTGCGGCTTGCCAAAATTTATGAGAGCATAGGTCTTGACGACTTGGCCGAGGAGTATCTGCTCAAGGCGAAAAAACTGCGCAAGCGCCGGAAGGGGTAGACAGTTGTCAGTTATCAGTAGTCAGTTATCAGTAGTCAGTTGACAGTTATCAGTAGTCAGTTATCAGTTATCAGTTGTCAGTTGACAGTAATCAGTTGGCAGTTGGGCCTTTTAAGCGCGATAAGGGGCCGGCACTAATGCTAGCCCCTTGCGGTCTATGCTAAAAGTGGTTCGTTATCGTTTCTCAACCTTATGCGAGGCGGCGATAATATGGCCGTCGGCTGTGATGCCCTCGATGGTGATGGTGTAGGTGGTGCTGGGCACATCGGCAGCAAAGAAGCTGAATCTTGACTTTCCGTCAGTGCCTACCTGCACGCAGGGGTTCCAGTAGAGGGTGTTGCGCAGGTCGGTGCCGGGTGCCTTGCCACAGTCGCCCAGGTCGTAATCGGGGCTGTAGAACTCCACAGGTCGTTGAACCCCCTGCATCATGACTGAGTGTAAAAAATAGTTCTTCTCTTTCTTGTATTTTTCTTTTCCATCTTTAGTAGTGATAACTATGGCACCACCTGATGAACCTCGACCAGCCAATGCCATTGCTATACCAGGTGAAATGAAGTCAATGCGTTTGATGGCGTCAAACGGTATCTGCTGATCAAGGTCTTTCATTATGTATGCATTAGATGCTGTCTGAGCCAGCTCTGACGAAGTTCCAGTACCTTCTCCCGCCGAATAGGTGGTAGGTCCACTCAATATATACACTCCGTCTCCTGAACTTATACCCTGGACCATGGGTTCTACATACACACCATCAAGGAAAAAGCCTACATTTTGTTTCGAACGTACAGAGATCACACGGTCACCCTTTATCAAGACGCCAGGAATATGCCTGATAGCATCTTCAATGGAACTGATTTGACGTTCTTTCATATATTGATCATCAAACGAACGGTCGGCAAGTTGCTGGAACATATCTTCCGGATCGTTCCTTTTGGCTTTGGCTGTTACTTCCACTTCACCTAGCACAATGTTGCGAAGCCCATCGATATACTGCATACGCTTCGCCTCAGCCTCCAAATAATCGCCCAAGGCATCTCCATCAACCTTTGCACTGGTTCTTGTGAATTTATTTGTGATTGAAGACAGGTGGGGGAACGAAACCTTGTCAACTATCACGTTCATCTCCTTGCCGCCCTTCTTGTTGAATGCCTGAAGTATCATCACAGCACTATCAGGCAGTTCAAACCCCTCAAAGCAGAACCCACCTTTATCGTCGGTAGGAAACATGTTGCCATAACCCAATTTGGGTACAAGCACCTGTACAAGCCCATCTTTAATGGGCGATTTCTTCCATTCACTCAAAACGGTGCCAGTTGCTGAGAAGCCTTTCTCTATGGGGAACGACGGTTCGGCAAGTTGGCCTCGCAGCACGCTCGGTATGTCGTAACGGCGCCAGCCATGCGTCATGAGCATCGCATCGAGCTCCTGTTCACGGCCCTTTTGCGCAAAGTAGTAGGCCAGATTAGGCAGATGTCCGCGCAGGTCGGACTGCAGCAACAGGTTCACTGCCAAGGCCGAGGCGCTGTCGGCTGTCACCGACTTGTCGTCGGTCACGCTCACGGCGTAGTTGCCCGCAGGTGCGGCAAAGCCTTCGAGGCTGGTTGTGACCTGCACCCTGTCGCGGCTTGCATAGGCATTCTTGTCGCACGTCACCTTTACGCTGTGGGTTTTCGGGCCTGGCACAAAAAAGAGCCGCTCGCTCAGCGGACGCAGACGCTCGTCAAGCAATAATGCCTGCACAACTCCTGCACTCAACGATTCACTGGGCAAGGTGATGCTGTCGGATCCCGTTGCAAGCAGAATGCCGCGCTGCTGTACCACGATGAGGCTCTGAGCTGTCTTTGCGCCCACCGGCCTGATGTGAATTTGCCCGTCGGCTCCAGTCTCCACCTGCACAATGGTGGCATTGCCTTTTACCTGCGGTAGCTCAAATTCACGTTCAGAGTTATTACCGTTCAGGTAGCACATCGCTCTATAGTTTACTCCCGCTTGAGGCTCAAAATAGAACTCTCCTATGCCTGCATGACCAGTGGTGAATGTGGCGACTTCATTTCCAACGCCATCCAGTACACGGCCCGTAGCAGTGGCATCACCACCGTTGGGAAATAAGGCCTTCACGCTCACATGGTTCCTAGCACCAGGTACCAAGTAACCACCTTCGGGGAAAAAGCGCACCTCAGCCTGGTTTTCGTCAAGAGGCAACGGCACATACTTGCTGAACTCATCAAATTCTACACGCATCATGCCATCTCGAGTTTCCTTCTCATTTAAGGAGAATGTGACTGGCGATTTCCCTAAACTACGCTGATGGATGCGCTGGTCGGTGGTAATGTAGTTCATTAGCCTGTATTCTTTCTCTGCCCTTGTGTGCAGGTCAAGATAGTGTGCTGTGACCCTCACACGGCCTGGGTTTTTCGGGTCTCGCTCCACATCACACACGATGCTGCTGCGTGTGCTGTGTGCACTCATCACCTCAATGCGTTTCTTGAAGAAGTAGCCCTCGTCGAGGCTCTGCATGAACATGGTGTAGGCAGCAAGTGTGTAAGTACCCTCGGGAAGCTGGGGCGGCAGGGCAAGATAGCCCTGCAACACGCCATTTTTTTCCTTGATTTTGATACGGCTTTCAAGGCTGTCGAAAGGATTCAGCAGTTCTACATAGCAGTATTTGCTGGCATCTACAGGCTCATGAGTGGCGGCATTCACCACAAAGGCACGCAGCCAGATGGTGTCGCCAGCCATGTACCTTGACTTGTCGGTGGTGATGTGCAGTTTCTCCTGCGGGAAATTGTAGCGCTGCAGGGCCAGCCGTTCACTGATCATATCGAAGTCGTCAGCCAGCACGCTCATCCCACCCATGAGCATCAGCAAAAGCAATATGACCCTACCAAATCCTTTCGACAGCATTGTCAGTTCCTCCTTTCTTTGCAAAGTTAATTGTTTTTGGGATTCACTAAAATAAATCATGAAAAGTTAAACATTTAGGTTATTATATCTTGGTTTTATGTCTCGTTCAGAATCTCGTTCAGAAGTTCGTCTGCGACGCACATGTCATGGCTGGCGTCATGGACCAAGCGACGAACCTCTGACGAGGTTCTGTCATGGCCTTGATCACGAGGTCGGGGCTGCGACCCGCCTACATCTCCGATGCTTTTGTCAGTTTTGTTGTTGTTTTCATCGTTTTTTCATTTTATGCCCATTGTATTAACTTGCTTTCTGCAAAAATAAGAAAAGTTTTTGACATTCAAACAAATAATCCATGAAATTGTTATGTAATTAGTTTATTTATTCTCGGTTTTTATATCCCGTTCCGGGGAAGCTGGGAGCGCTGATTGCATCCTCGTAGTGGGGTGGTTAATATTTCATAGTTTCGTGAGTGCGCTTCGCTCACGTTTAATCATGCTGTTCATCACAGGGTGCCGCTGAAGTTCCTCTACGAGGAACATCTCCATTGCGCTGTCTTTCCCCAGGTTGCGAACCTCTTCGAGGCTCTTACCTGGGGTTAATCACATGAAGGGTCTCCGACCCATTTGACCTCTCCGAGGCCATTTATCGCAGTTTGAAACATCCGCTCGCATCTTCAATGCGCTTGTTTGCCAATTTTTTGTTTTCACCATTTTGGGAATTATGTTGTTACTGATTATTTGCTTGTGTCAAAATTGCCAGTATAGTCGTGGTTCCAGGAGGTGGTGATTTCGATGGAGTAGTCGCCGGAATGTTCACCTCGGTGTGGGGATTGTTTATTGGTTTATTGGTTTAACAGGGAAGGGTGGGAAGGGTGAATTTTTTTGGAAATGTGGGAAAGTTGGGAAATATGGGAAATCGTGGAAATTGTAGGCAGCCGTGATGTGTGGCTGTAGGGTCGCCACCTGTGCTCTGCCGTCAATCGGCATCGCCTCAGCAAAGTTCAAATAAATTTGACTCTGCATTCGGCTCGCACGATTGGTGGTGACCGCAGTGGTAGGTTGGTAATCTTTTGTGTTACAATAGAATACACTTTTTGCGACAGCGGTCGTCACAGGTGCTCCGCCGTCAATCGGCATCGCCTCAGCAAAGTTCAAATAAATTTGACTCTGCATTCGGCTCGCACGATTGGTAACGACCGTACAGGGTTGCTGAAATGATTGTACCGCGTTCGATAATTTATTGTGTACTTTCGTGGGATTAAAGAATATGGGAAGGATGTCAAAGAGCGAGGGATGGGGGGCTGCGACGGGAGTCGCAGCATAGAGGACCGAGGGACGGTGTGAATGTGATGCGGCAAAGATAGTGGAATTGTTGAGGTTGCGCGAGGGCAATAACACAGAATTATTATGGGAGTCGTGCTGGCGCACATCAATAATTACTGAGCGAAGCGAAGCTTTTTGTGGCTTTTTGTCCTTTTTGAGATTATTCTACAGAGTCCAAACAAATCAGGTTAATCAGCGGTGCGAGGTTTGGTAATAGCAAAGGAGGCTCCCCGATGATAGGGGAACCTCCCAGGTTATAGCGTGTTGCTGCTCAGGCAGCGACGTTATTAGTGCAGAATCATGTTGATCAGTGCAGTCACATCGTTCACATTGATTCCCTCATCGCCATTCACATTAGCGTTAGCCTCAACAAACGGAGTGGGGTTCTTGCCCAGGATGTAGTTGATGAGCACGGTCACGTCGTTCACATTCACATCACCGTCGCCGTTAGTGTCACCAAGCTTGCCGGCAACAGCGTTTTTAGCGATAGCAAGAGTCATCTCCTCAAGGTTAAGGGTAAGTTGGTACTCACCGGTAGCGATGCGGATAGATTGTCCACCATTAACGAGGTTGATGGTGTCGTCAATGTTTTCATCGGTCACCCAGTAGTTGCCATCGCTGACAGCGCCGAAGCGGTAGCCTGCGATCTCTTCCCAAGTACCGAGTTTCTTGGTGAAAGCGAAGTAAGCGTTGCCGTCGCCGGAATCAACAGCGTTGAGAGTGGCGGTGTAGGTAACGCCGTCTTCGGTAGTCATTTCCTGACCAACGGTGGGATCCCATTCGCCAACAACGTTGCCGAGGATGAACACTTGAGCAGTGTCAACGGGCACGATGATTTCGCCGTCGATGAGGAGGGTCATGTTGTCAAGGTTGACAGTGAGTTTGTATTCACCGGCAGGGATGCGGATGGTTTGTCCGCCATTAACGAGGTTGATGGTGTCGCCAATGTTCTCAGCGGTTACCCAGTAGTTGCCATCGCTGACAGCGCCAAAGCGGTAGCCTGCGATCTCTTCCCAAGTACCGAGTTTCTTGGTGAAAGCAAAGTAAGCGTTGCCGTCACCATTGTCGATGGCGTTGAGGGTGGCGGTGTAGGTAACGCGGTCTTCGGTAGTCATTTCCTGACCAACGGTGGGATCCCATTCGCCAACAACATTGCCGAGGATATAGACCTTGGTCTCTTCGGGTTCAACGGGAGTGATAGTACCGGAAATAACGAGAGTCTTGTTGTTCAGGTCAACGGTGAGTGTGTAGTTGCCGGCGGGAACAGCAAAAGCGTGTCCGGGTTGGTCGGTCTGGATGAGCGTGAGTGTGCTGTCGAGATAGTTCTCGTTGAACACGAAGTCGTTGCCGTCGGTATCGGCACCCCAACGATAGGCTGCGATAGCGTTCCAGTCGTTCTCAGTCTCGGCTAGCTTAGTGGTGAAGCTGAACGAAGTGGGAGCTTCAGCGTTGAGGCTGATACTGTAAGTCTTGGCATTCTCATCGTAGGTCATGATGTTGCCCTTGGTAGGATCCCAACCCTGAGCTGCGGGACCAAAGAGGTAGAGGTCAGGTGTGGTGACAGGCTCGGCGGGGTCGGTAACGGTAGCGGTTGTGCCGCCGTTGTAGAGATAGACCTTACCATCTTCGGGAACGAGGTCAGATGTCTGGTTAGTGCCGTCGTTGAAGATGAGACCGGGGTTGGTGCTGTTGTGAGAATAAGTGAAGGTGTAGTACTCAACCTCGTTGAGAGTTGCGGTCTCGAGGGTGTTGATGGCCTTGCCGGGCCATGAATCGAAGTAGTTGCCTTCAGCGTCCCAAGCCCAAATGTTGCCGGTAGAAGCCTTGTCAATGTAGATGGTTCCGTTGAAAGCGGTGGGCTGGTCATCGCTTGCCTGCTTGAGAGAAACCTTGATAATGCGAGTTTCGGTGTTGAACTCAAAGGTGTAGGTTCCGGCCTTGCTAAAGTTGGTGTAGGGGCTATTGTCAGTAGCAGCTTCAAGCACAGTCTCAGTGTCAAGAACTACTTCAAGGTTAGAACCTCCAAAGCGGTTGGATACAATAGATGCCCATCCGTCGTTGTCGTTGGTCTCAGCCAGGGCAGTGGTGAGGCTGTAGTACTGCTGCCCGGTCTTAGTGACTTCAAGGTCGAGTGTGTAGTTGTTTTCATCGACCTGAGTAAACTGAACACCCTTAGTAGGGTCCCAGCCGTCGGGCGAAATGGCTCCGATGAGCCACAATTCAGCATTAGCCTGGAAGCCGAAGATAGCGGCTGCCATGAGGCATACAAGAGCTAAAGATTTCTTCATAATGCGTGAAATAGTTTAAAAATTAGTTTTTATAAAAAAGTAGTAAAAATTTGGTTATATGTTGCATTTTTGGTTTTTGCGGAGCAAAATTAACGATAGTATATTAATAATGTGTAGCGAGAAGTGTTAAAAAAGGGGCAGATTTTGTGCAATCGTTTTCATGTTAGGTTCAAGTTGATAAATGAGAAACAATCAAGCGTGAAACCGGCTGGGGGTTTCACGCTTGAAGCGGTAAAGTCGAGAGCCTGGCTATGAAATAGCGAGGCACTGTGTGATGTTTAATCAGATGACTCCGAGGATGATGTTGACCAGAGTAGTAACGTCGGAGACATTGATTTGGCCATTGGCGTCAACGTCAGCACGGAACTCGTCTTTTTCAACAACACCCAGAATCATGTTGACCAGAGTGGTAACGTCGGTCACGTTTACACTACCGTCGCCGTTCACATCACCTCTGGGTGAGGGAGTCTCAATCTCGTTGATGACGAGTGTCATGGCATCGAGGTCGACGGTTACGTTATAGCTGCCTGCACCAATTTTGAAAGAAGTGGCGTAGCCCTGAACCATGGGGATAGCAGTGTTCAGCAGTTCAGCGGTGACCTCAGTGTCTCCATCGGCTTCAGGACCGAAGCGGAGCTGTGCAATGCGGCTCCATTCATCGGGACCTTCAGCAAGACCGCGGGTGAAGCCAAAGTAGCTATAGCCCTCGTTCTCACCCTTGGTGTCGATGGTGCCGGTGTAGACCACATTATCTTCAGTGCTGAGCGCATAGCCGGCGTTGGCGAACCACCCACCCACTTCGTTGACATCACCCATCACATAGACGCCACTGGGCTCGATAGGCTCGTAGATGGTGCCGGTGAAGGTGATTTTGCGGGTCTCCATGTTGATGGTGATGGTGTAGATGCCTGCGGGAGCCTTGAATGCCACGCTGGTTCCGTCGGGACCCAGGTCAAGTTCCTGGTTGAGCACGTCGTTAGTGATTTCAAAGTCAGCGCTTGAAGCGGCACCGAAACGATAGGGAGCAAGAGCTTCCCAATCCTGATCGCCATCCATGAGCTTGTGAGTGAAGCTGAAGTAGTTGTAACCGAAGTTTGAGCCGTCGATGGTTACATCGGTAGTGTAGGTGATGTTATCTTCGGTAGCCATCTGAACACCAACGTTGGTAGCCCACTGGTTGCCGTTAACTTCGCCGAGGATGAATACATCGTTGCCCATGTCAATGACATCGCCCAGGTCGGTGAAGGTCACAGTTGTTCCTCCGTTGTAGTCATAGACTCGCTTGTCGACGGGGACGAGGTCCATTGTCTGAGGGCCATCTTGGCCCTCGTTGAAGATGAGACCAGGATTGGTGCTATTGTGGTCGTAGGTGAAGCTGTAGTACTCAGTGCCGTTCACAGTTGCGGTCTCGAGCGTGGTGATGTCCTTGCCGGGCCATGAATCGAAGTAGTTGCCTGCAGCGTCCCAAGCCCAGATGTTACCAACAGAAGTCTTGGTGATGTAGATGGTGCCGTTGAAAGCGGTGGGCTGGTCATCGCTTGCCTGCTTGAGAGAAACCTTAATGATGCGAGTTTCAGTGTTGAACTCAAAGGTATAAGTTCCGGCTTTGTCGAAAATGGTGTAGGGGCTGTCGGCCGTACCGGCTTCAAGCTCAGTCTCTGTGTTGAGCTCAACTTTGAGATTGGTTCCACCGAAGCGGTAGGGCTTGATGAAGTCCCATCCGGAGTTGTCGTTGGTCTCAGCCAGGGCAGAGGTGAGGCTGTAGTACTGCTGCCCAGTCTTGGTGACTTCGAGGTCGAGTGTGTAGTTGTTTTCATCGACCTGAGTAAACTGAACACCCTTAGAGGGGTCCCAACCATCGGGCGAAATAGCGCCGATAAGCCACAGCTCAGCATTGGCATTGAAGCTCAACAATGTCACGAGCAAAAGGCTGAAAAGTGTAAAAGATTTCTTCATAATTCTTGAAATTTATAGGGTTATTACGAATGGTTATTATGAGCATTTTCAATTAAATCATTCAAAATTACAATATTATGATGAAATATGGAACGATGGAGGTTGATTTTTTTTTAAAAAAACCGTGCAAACGATTTCATTTTAAATGATTTTTACTTATTTTTGCCCAAAACGAAAGCGTAATGAAAAAGATTTTAGGGTCAGCGGATATTTCCGGTTGGTGAGTCTTGTCAAGTTCACGAATATAGTGTA
>CAMKGM010000053.1 GCA_946412245.1 uncultured Bacteroidales bacterium | reverse complement strand
ACCATCGGTATGTTAACAATGTTCTTGGGATACTTGGGGCTGGCGATACCCACAGGGGCCGACACCATGGGACTTGTCACCATGTATGCCGGTCTGGCTTGTGTTTCGCTCGGCACGGGACTGTTTAAAGGCAACCTGCAGGTAATGATAGGCAACCTCTACGATAACCCCAAATATGCCGACCGCCGCGACGATGCTTTCTCGCTGTTCTACATGGCAATCAACATTGGTGCTATGTTTGCCCCTTCAATGGCGAAGTGGATAACCAATCAATATCTTAGCAACTATGGCTTCACCTACGATGCCGCTAACTTCTCGCCCGAATACCTCCAAGCACTCTATGGAGGCTACGGATTGTGCTTTGGCGTAGCTTGTGTTTCGCTTGTGCTGAGTGCTGTTATCTATTTTGCCTGCAAGAGCTGGTTTAAAGACGCTATGAAGACTGCTAAGCAGGCTAAAGAAGCCAATGCCAATGTGGAAGAACTCACACCGGCTCAGACCAAAGAGCGCATCACAGCACTGCTGCTCGTGTTTGCGGTTGTAATTTTCTTCTGGATGGCATTCCACCAGAATGGTTCGGCGCTCACTTTCTTTGCCAAGAAATACACCAATCTCTCTATCTCGGGAGGCATGCGCATCTGGTTCAACATTTTCTCTCTGGCATTAATTGCACTGGCTGTTTACACCGGTTTTGCAACATTCCAGAGCAAGCTGAAGAAGACACGCATCATTTGTGGAGTATCGACTGTGGCACTTGTGGCAATAGCAATAGCATTATTTATGGGAATGGACAATCCCACCATGGCTCAGCCAAGCGATTTCCAGCAGTTTAACCCCTTCTTTGTGGTGGCACTCACACCGTTCAGCATACTCTTTTTCGGAATCCTTGCGGCACGCAATCACGCCATCAGCGCTCCTGCCCGCATTGCCTGGGGTATGCTCTTGGCTGCAGTGGGATTTGGTGTTATAACTCTTGCATCTATTGGGCTGACATCTCCAATGGACCTGGGTGATAATACTCAAAGCGTTCTTTCGCCATCGTGGCTCATTGGCACCTACTTCACACTCACCATTGCCGAGCTCTTCCTTTCTCCCATGGGCATCAGCTTCGTGTCGAAAGTGGCTCCGCCCAAATACAAGGGTGTCATGATGGGTGGCTGGTTCGTGGCAACAGCTATTGGTAACTATTTGAGCTCTATACCATCCATGCTGTGGAACAAAATACCGCTCATGTACAACTGGGCAATCCTTATCGCCTTGTGTGTCATAGCGGCAATCTTTATGTTCTCAATGCTCAAGCGCCTCGAGAAGGTGGCAAAATAATCCACATCCGGTGATGCAGGGTGCGACACTTGTCGCATTTCCCTATTCTAAACCACTACCTATAAAATTCAAGTTTCTAATGTTTTGAACATTAGAAACTTGAATTATTGATTCACGCAGTGTGCTGTGATGTCAGAAGGGGAGGTCGTCAGCCTGTGCGGTCTCAGTGAAATCTTGGTTGATATTGTCAGCCGGACCTGTGGGGGCGGGACCTGTTGGGGCTGGACCTGCAGGAGCCATGCTTGCGGGAGCGGCTTGGACGGGTGCTTGTTGCGCGGCATTCGGGTCAATTTTCTCGGCCTTCCAGCCACGGATGCTTGTGAACCATTTGCCATTCCATTCATGACTGTCAATGTCAAAGCTCAGTCTCACAAAGTCGCCCACTTCGAGGGGGTACTGATTAGCCTTGTCGCCGAAGAAGTCGAAATGCACTTTTTTGGGATAGGCCTCTTGTGTTTCAAGTACATATTCCTGTTTGCTCCAAGCGTTTCCTGTTTTGGATGTACCACTCTGGAGAGGGAGTTTTACGATAATTTTACCTTCAATTTCCATTGTATGATTATGTTTTTAGTTTTTGGGTTTAAGATTACAAATTTACGAATATCTTTTCAGTTGTCAAAAATATTTTACTCACAAGATTAAAATTGCGCATATAGGAATGGCTGCACGTCGGCCGAGGCGAATTCGATGACCAGTTGCACAACAACCATGAAAATCAGCAGCTTGAAAATCCAGAACGAACCTATGAACCACTCTTGCAGCTTGGCGTACACGCTCTTGGGTACAAAGTGCAGGACAAAGATGATGACCATCATGATGCACCAGGTGAGTCGTCGCTCAAAGAATACCGGGAAATAGGCCGGGTCGAATTTGCTGAACACCCCGCCAATCATATTGCAGGCAGTGTCGAAGCTGTCGGCACGGAAGAAAACCCACAGTGTGGCTACAAAGATGAATGTTATGAGCCATGCACCAAAGTTGACGGGCAGACTGTTGCCGAGCCGCTTGAGCGGGTTCATCACCAATTTGTGGATGCACAAGCCCAAGCCATGCCCGAATCCCCAAATGACGAAGGTCCAAGCAGCACCGTGCCACAAGCCGCCAAGCAGCATCGTGGTCATGAGATTGAAGTACTGGCGCACTTTGCCCTTGCGGTTGCCACCCAGCGGAATGTAGAGGTAGTCGCGCAGCCAGAACGAGAGTGAGATGTGCCAGCGGCGCCAGAACTCGGTGACGTTGAGCGAGCGATAGGGGAAGTCGAAGTTAATGCCCAGGTCAAAGCCCATGATAGCACCCAAACCTATCGCCATATCGCTATAGCCCGAGAAGTCGCAGTAAATCTGCATGGTATAGCCCAAAATGGCCATGAGCAGTTCCACGCCGCTGTAGCCACCTGGATTGTCAAAGACGATGTTGTTGTACAGACCGATGTAGTCAGCTACAACTGCTTTCTTGATGATACCGAGCATCACGAGCCATAGTCCTCCGTAAATCATCTTGGCGGTAGCAGGCTTGAGCTCTTGCAATTGCGGCATGAAGTCGCGTGCGCGCACAATGGGGCCGGCCACCAGGCAGGGGAAGAAGGAGAGGAAGAACAGATAGTCGGTGAACGACTCAACGGGTTGCATCTTACCTTTGTACACATCGACCACATAGCTGATGGTGCGGAACGTGTAGAACGAGATACCCACCGGCAGCAGGATGTCGAGCGGCTGGAAGTTGCCACCCACCAGTGCCGTGAGGTTGACCATGAAGAAGTTGGCATACTTGAAATAGGCCAAAATGCCCAGCGAGCACACGATGGAGAGCCACAGCAGGGCTTTGCGGGTGCTTTTGCTCTGCGATTGCGCGATGCGGCGGGCTATAATCCAGTCGAGCACAGCCGTGAAGACGAGCAACAAGAAGAACCAGCCACTGGACTTGAAAAAGAAGTAGAGACTGAATGCGATGACAAAGATTGTCATCTGCGTCTTGTTCCTGCGCAACAACGCAAAGATGGGCAGGAAGACGAGGAACAGCACCCAAAATAGGCCACTGGAGAACATAAGCGGCTGCTTGGGGTCAAAGCTCAGTAGGTCTATGATGTTGCCCCAAATGGTGGCGAAGTCGATGGAAAGCAAATTCATGGTCTCAAATTATTTGGCGGGTTGCAAAATGATGACTTTATCGGCCTTGGCCTTGGCGGCTTTAGGTTTGTTGAGCCTAATGGGGTAGGCGCTCTTGGTCATAACCCACTTGGCCACACGGTCCATCCACGCTGCCGCCGAGGCCCGCGTGGGGTGGGCACCGTCGCGCGAGCGGTCGTAGTGCTGGTCGGGGGTGTAGGAGTTGTAGTAGCAGCCATCCTCGGCAGTGTTCTTGATCATCTCGTTAATGCCGGTGTCGGGTTTCCAGTTGGGTGGACCAATCCAAACGTAAGGTAGATTGCCGATTTGTGCTATGATGTTGTCCACATACTTTTGCCTCGATGTTTGGATGTCACGCACAAAGAGTTCGTTCGAACCCAGGCAGATGAACACATAGTTAGGCTTGAACTGCTTGATGTATTCCTTAAGTTTGGTGGTGCGTCCCCACACCTCGCTGGTGGAGCTGTACCAAATGACGTAGTAGAGCGTGTGACCATTTTCCTTGGCGTAGGCGGCGAGCCGTGGACCGAGTCCCTCAAGCATCGAGTCACCAATGAAGAGAATCGTCTTCTTGGTGGTGTCCATCACACCGGTTCGCTGTTTGTTGCGCTTGGTGAGGTCGGTCTTGAGTTTGGTAGTTGCCTTTTTCTTGTTTTTCACGGTTTGCGCAGTGAGGGTTTGCTCAAAAGTTCCGGTTTTGAGTCCCAAATCATCGGCCACTTCGCTATTGAACGATAGAGCTGCGAAGGCGATGAAAGCTACTGCGAGTAAGGCCCAGAGGCCCAGGTAAGGTCGTTTCATGAGAATGTGATGTGTAGTGTTAAAGAGGGTGTGCCAATCAAGCATCTTGACACACCCTTATGGTGAGTGTTGAAATTATTTGCCGGGAATGGGGGTGATGCCCAGTCCGGGACGGTCGTGCAGGGTAATCTTGCCGTTCTCTACTGTCATGCCGTCGAAGCGGTCATTGGCAATGAGCAGGTTACCGTCGAGGTCGGCGAAGTCGACCACAGGCGAGAGGTTGGCAGCAGCAGTCACGGCGCACGAAGTCTCGGTCATACAGCCAATCATCACCTTCATGTCGAGTGCACGGGCCAGCGTCACCATCTTGTGGGCTTCATAGAGGCCGGTGCTCTTCATGAGTTTGATATTGATGCCGTCGTACACGCCCTTGAAGCGCACCACGTCCGAGAGGCGCTGGAAAGCCTCGTCGGCGATGATGGGCAGTGGTGAGCGTTCGCGCAGCCAAGCGGTCTCGTCAATCCAGGTTTTGTCGAACGGTTGCTCCACAAAGAGGCAGTTGCGCTCGTTGAGCCAGTGGCACATCTCCAGAGCATGCTCCTTGCTGTTCCATCCCTGATTCACGTCGACGCAAATGGGCACATCGGGCATCATTTCGCGAATGATGTTGATGGTCTCTTGATCCTTGTCAAGACCCATCTTCACCTTGATGAGTTTGTAGGGTCGTGCCTCTTCCACCTTTTGGCGCACCACCTCCTCGGTGTCGATGCCAATGGTGAAACTGGTGACGGGTGTTTTAGCGGGGTTGTAGCCCCAAATCTTGTACCACGGTTGGCCCATAATCTTGCCGAGCAGGTCGTGCAGCGCGATGTCGACACTGGCCTTGGCGGCGCGGTTGTTGGGTGCAACATTGTCAACGTAGGTCAGGATGTCTTCGATCTGGAAAGGATCGTTGAACTGCGAGAGGTCAAGGCTACTCAAGAACTTGGTGACGCTCTCGACCGATTCGCCCAGATAGGGGGGCATAGATGCTTCGCCGTAGCCCACAATGCCATCATACTCGAGTTGTACCTGGACGTCGGGGGTGGTGGTGCGACTGTAGCGTGCCAGATTGAAGGCATGTCGCAACTTCAGTTCATAGGGGAAAAACGAAAGGTTAAGCCTACCGGTTTTTGCTACTTTGCGAGTGGCATTTCCGGCAGCTGAGAGAGAAATGGGTGCCGAGGCAGCGATGAGTCCCATACCGGCTCCCACTAAAAATTTACGTCTATCCATTTGTCGGTTGTTTTTATATGAATTGTAAAGGGTTGATTGAGTATTATTGTTTCTGGGAGATGAAGAACCAGGGGTGATTGCGCAAGTAGATGATACCCTCTTTGCCAATCTGTCCGTTGATGCGGCTGCAGGAGAGAGGCGAGTATAGGTAGGTGGGGTCACTAGGCTCGAGGCTGTTGATTTTCACCTGTCCCGAGCAATGAATGTACTTGCCGTCGCGCAGGTACATGCCCACGTGTGTCACGCGCTTGGTCTTGGCATTGCCAAAGAAGAGCAGGTCGCCCGTCTGTGCCTGGTGCCAGTCGTTGAACTTGAGGCCGGTAAGTGCCTGCTGGGATGCGTCTCGCTGCAAAATGATACCGTTAGCGAGATAGCATATTTTCATGAGTCCCGAGCAGTCGGTGACCTTGGTCGAGGTTCCGCCCCACAGGTAGCCTGAGCCCAGCATGCGTCGTGCCGTCTTCTCGATGAGTTCCACATCAAAGTTCTGCTTGGCCCACTCGCGCAGTGGCTGTATCTCGCTGGTGGACACGTAGCCAGTGCGTCCGTCGGGTGTGGCGAGTTGCGCCCACTTTCCGTCATCGCCCTTGTATTCAAGGATGCAACCCAACACCAGATCGGTAACGGTCTCGTCGCCTCCAGGCTTGGTTACCAGACGGGTGTCATAGACAGTGACGATGCAACGTTGTGCCTTCTTCCAGGCGTTGAGCGATGCTTCGTTCATGAACTTGAGCGAACTCTCGGGCACATAGGAGATGTAGCGGTCGGGCGTCTGAACGCGATACCAGTCATCATCCTTCTCAATCACTTTCACAGGAGTACCCATCACGGCCTGTGTTGCCATCTCGGCACTGTGCTTGCCCTCGCAACGCAGACTTGCAACCGAAAGTTTCACCAGGGCCCATTTGCGCGCCTCGGGGATGGCCTCTTCAAGCACTTTCACGTTGTTTTTGAAGTGACTGATGTCCTTGGCCATGAGGGCACGATTGATGGCTTCCTTTTGCTGTGTGGTGCCTACAGTACCCTCGATGGTGAGCATGTTGGCTTTAACTACAGCCTTGACATCGTTCCAGATGGCAGTGCGCTTGTCGGCGGCTATCTTGTTTTTGAGGTCTTTGAGCACATCGTTAGGTTCGATGGCAGCAAAGGCAGTGCTCGCAGCGATGAGCAGCGATGCAAGAAAAAGATTTCTCAGTTTCATCGTTTTATCATGTTTTTAAGAGGTGTAATGCCATTAACTTCAAGGTGTGATTTCCATTTGTCGTAGTAGAGGTTTCCGTTCTTCCATTCCACTTCACCAGGTTGGAAGTCGACTGTCTCGCTACGTATGTATTTTTTCTCGGGACTCAGATGCTGTCCAACGGCCTCGTTACTTGCCATGCGGTAGACATCGATGCCGGTTTTGTAGTAGTCATTGAGTGCGGTTCCATAGGCACTGCGACCAAACGACGGGTCGGTAGGCACCCAACCCACGCCTTCGAAGTAGGTTTCGGCCCAGTCGTGCCAGTTGATTTCGTCGGGATGCAGCATCCATCCGCTTTCCCAACGTGCGGGGATGCCCAGGCTACGCACCAGTGTGATGTAGAGCAGACCCACCTGTCCGCAGTCGCCGTGGTTGTTGAGCAACACATACTCGGGGATGTTGGTGAGCGTGCTGTATTCACGTGCACCGGCCCAAGGGAAGCGCGACACAATCCAGTCGTAGATCATCGAAGCCTGCAACACGGGATTCTTCTCGTTACCCACGATTTCGCGGGCCAGGTTACGCATCTTGTCGGTGATGATGACGTGCGGTGGTTCAGTAGAGGTGTAGAGTTTGTACTCGTCCGTTATCTTGTAAGGCTCGACCATGGCGATGAGGTCCTGCTGGCTGATGTGACGTTCGGCCACGTCGTAGGAGAAGGTGTATTCAAAGTGAGTGGGCTTGCCCTTCTCGGCAACGGCCTCCATGTACACGGTGTGGTGCTTGCAAGCGGGATCGCTGAAAGTCACGGGCCGGTTGCTGCCCTCAAGCTTGATGTTCTTCTGTCGCAGGTTCTCGTAGGGGTACGGCATCCACACGCGCAACGTCTCGCCAGCGGGGATGGCATCGGCATTGACATCGAGGTAGAAGGTGATGTTCACATGACGCCAGTCGCGCGTGCCGCAGGCATCAGCAGGGCTCTTCATGGCTTCGCGGAAGTATTTTTGGCGAGTGAGGAACGACTGATAGTTGTCTTCATCGTTCTGCTGCTTGAACTCCTTGCCGAGCAGCCACAGGTTGCCCACACTCTTGCGGAACCACCACTCCTTGCCGTCGATGTTCATCACCTCGAGGGCACGGGTGTCTTTCCAGTGCTGAATCTGGGCATCGGTAGCGGGGTATTTCTCGCGAATCATCTTCACACCCTCTTCGGGGGTGATTCTGAAGTCCTTGCGGATGCGCTCCATGATTTGACACAAGGAGTCGATGGTAACGGCGTTCTGTTGTCGTATCTTCTTTGGGAGCGACTTCATCAGTTTCTCGGCTTGCTTGAACTCGCCTTGCTCCATGAGCCGGTCAACACCGGCGCGCCAGTCGGTGTTCTGTGCCGATGTGCTCAAGGAAATCGCTCCGAGCATAAGCGCCAATGTGAGAAAAAATGTTTTAGTTTTCATTGTGTCCTTATTAATATGATACAAAAATAATAATAATTTATTATAAACGCGCAACCAAGTGCCATTTTTTGGGAAAGACTCAATTTTTTGCTGTTTTTTGCACCATGTAATGTGAACAATGCCTGCCTGAGAGTTAGCGGCAAAGTGCATTTGAAGCAAAAAAGACTATTTTCATTGACACGCAAACGAATTTTTTGTAAATTTGCACTACTTAAATTACTACTACCCGGTTTGTGAGCCTTGCGAGTTGTATGTTAAAGAAAAAAGGCTCAAAATAAAACAACTATCTTATAAGTAAAACACACACAATGAAGAAATTATTACTTATTGCAGCAATGTCGGTAATGGCATTGGGAGCCTGGTCGCAGAGTGCCAGCGACTATGGCATCGTAATGGAACAGCCCGCAGGTGAGCTGAAAACCTACGACCGTGCAGGTTATGCCTACTACTACAGTGGCGAGAACATTCGTCGCGGTGCTCAAACCGGCACCATCGACATCGTCTTTGGCGATAACAACAAGGTTTACTTCAAGCACCCCCTCTCCAAGCTCGAAATCAACTCTTGGATCGAGGGCACACTGAGCGATGACGGCACGACCATTACCGTGCCCATGGGCCAAAATGTGGCCTATGATGACCAGGTTAATGATGTTATCACTCTCGCTGTCCTCGACTATGACGAAGATTACGAGGAATTTGAGGTGCGCAACAATGCCCATAATGTGCAATTCAGCATCAACGGTGACAAGATTAGTCTGGTAGGCACTTCTACCTATGTTGTGTTTGGCGCCATCTATGCCAACAGCCAGGAGTGGGCTGGATATGCCGACTACAGCAGTGTCTATACCCCCACCACACAGGCCCAGGACGTGCTCGTTGAACTCCCCGAAGGTGTTGAGACTCAGGTCTACACCTTCCAGGCCAACGGCTACGACGGCACCGCTTTCAAGTACAATGTGAATGTGGGTGTTGACAACAACGATGTTTACATCCAGGGCATCTTCAGCGATGTTCCCCAGTCGTGGATCAAGGGCACCCGTCAGGGCAACACGGTTACCTTTGCTCAGGATCAGTACATCGGCCAAGTAGCCAACAGACCCAACTACATGGCTGGCGCTCAGACCAACGCCTCGGGCTCGAAAGACATCTGCGACTTCGTGCTCAGCTACGACGAGGCTACCGACACCTACACCAATGTGACCGACTACCTGATTCAGAACACCACCAAGGGTGTTGTGTACTATGTTCAGGCATTCAGCAACATTGTCATCACTCGTGATGCTAACGATGGTGCCTACACCATTCCTTACTTCCAGGGCTTCGAGACTCAGGCTGCCTTCAGCGAGTTCACTGTTGTCAACGCCAATAACGACGACCGTACTTGGACCTACGGTGGAACCATTGGCCAGAACGCTACCTACCAGTGGAATAGTAATAGCGCGGCCGACGACTGGCTGATTACCCCTGCCATCATCATGACACCGGGCGTTTCCTATGAATTTAGCCTTGACGCCAAGGCCTCGGGTTACACCGAGCGTTTGGAGGTGTTGCTTGGCACCGATAACACAGTTGAATCCATGTTCCTGCCCGTGATACCGGTAACTGAGATTGATGGTTATGAAGTGGCGAACCTTACAGGCCGTTTCACCGTTCCCGCCAACAAGGCCGATGGTAAGTACTACATTGGCATCCATGCCATTAGCGACGCCGACAAGTTCACCCTTACTATCGACAACTTGAGCCTTGATACTGCCCCTGTAACCGGAATTAATGATATCAACGCCGCCAAGGTACAAGACGACAACTACTACGACCTCATGGGCCGCAAGATGAATCCCAATAACCTTCCTGCAGGCATCTACATCCATGCTGGCAAGAAGATTCTCGTGAAGTAATCGTCTCACACAATAATCCCAATTCTGCCTAATTGCCGACTTGGGATAAACCGACCTAAGTGGGTGTGTCACAATTTGTTGGCACACCCACTTTTGTGATTGACGGCCTCTTGCCATCTCTGTCCCTTGACAGGTCAACAGGTCGTGACAGGTCACGACCCTACAAAGACGCATCATGCCATGCAGGGCCGCCGTCCTGTAGGGTCGCCACCTGTGGCGACCGCATCCGTAAAAACAGACTCTACGGCAAATTGCAAATAATTTGCATATGCGCTCGGTTTGCACTAATTTTGCTAAAAAAATTTACGAAAATGACTATACTTGAAGCCATCAAAGAGCGCCACAGTGTGCGTTCCTTTACCGACCAACCCCTCAGTGCTGAAGCCATCTCGGCACTGCGCGAGGCAATTGACGAGTGCAACCGCGAGAGCGGACTCAAGATTCAGCTCATCACCGACGAGCCCAAAGCCTTCGGCACAAGCAAGATGGCGCACTACGGGAAATTCTCAGGTGTGCGCAACTATTTGGCTCTTGTCGGGCCCAAAGATGACCCCTTGCTCGACGAGAAGGTGGGTTACTATGGCGAACGCTTGGTGCTGCTCGCGCAGCAGTTAGGACTGAACACTTGCTGGGTGGTGCTCACCTACAAGAAACAGACTGATGTGGTGGCCATTGCTCCCGGTGAGCGATTGCGTTGCGTGATTGCGATGGGCTACGGGACAACGCAGGGCGTGGCACATAAAGTGAAGGATGTGGGCAAGGTGTGCCGCAGCAAGACGGGTGAGATGCCCGACTGGTTTTGCCGCGGTCTCGCTGCTGCATTGCTGGCTCCCACGGCATTGCATCAGCAGAAGTTCAAGTTTACGCTTTTGTCTGATAACAAGGTGGAAGCACGAGCCGGTTTCGGGTATTGCACGAAGATTGACCTGGGTATCGTGAAGTATCACTTTGAGGTGGGTGCCGGAGTGGAGAATTTCACTTGGAAATAGAGATGAACACGTTTATACTCATCATAGGATTACTCTCACAAGCGTGCTACGCGGCGCGCCAGCTGGTGCAGTGGGTCATGACCGAGCGGCTCAAGCGCGTGGTGTCGCCCACGGGTTACTGGGCATTTTCGCTGGCCGGTTGTTGTTTCATGTTGTGGTATGGCTGGCTACGCGAGGACATTGCCATTCTCATCGGGCAGATGCTCTCGTTCTACGTTTATGTGCTCAACCTGGACTACAAGGGAGCCTGGCACAAGATTCCGGTGGCGGTGCGCGTGGTACTGTACAGTCTGCCCATTGTGGCGCTGGTGGCTACTTGCATCAGGGCTCCGCAACTGGTCGACCGTTTTATCCATAACCCCGAGATTCCGTTGTGGCTCATGTGCTACGGCACGGGTGCGCAACTGGTGTTCCTCTCGCGCTATGCTTATCAGGTGGTGGTGAGTGTGCGGCACAAGGAGTCACTGCTACCGCCCACCTTCTGGGCTATCAGCATTGTGGGAGCATCGCTCACGCTCATCTACGGCATCATTCGTCTTGACCCCATCCTCATGCTGGGCCAGTCGGTGTCCATCCTCATCTTTGCCCGCAACCTCTACATCGGTCTGCGCTACACGCGCCACAATAGTCCTGCTAGGGGCGATAGAGAATAGGCAGGTTTTGTGGGAGGCTGTGTCAAAATGCTATATTGGCCTCGAAGAGGTCGGGCGGGTCGGAGACCCGACTTTGTGATTAACACCATGCAAGAGGGTCGGAGACCCTCGTAGCTTGGTGAAGGATAGCAAATTAAGGTTGTGCCTCGAAGAGGAACTTCATCAAAAGCATCGGCAAGACTTACCGATGCTTTCATTTTAGTTCCTCTTTGAGGCTATTTTTACATTTCTCTCTTTCAGGGATTTGCGAGGAGTTGTTGCAAGCGGAGTGGGGCATTGGTGGTGATGAAGTCGGCACCGTTCTCGATGCACCAACGCATGTCGTCCTCGTTGTTCACAGTCCATACATTTACCTTCACGCCCTCGCGCTTGGCAGCCTCGAACCAGTCGAAATGCTGCTTCATGGCACGCAGACTGTAGTCGAGTCCGGCCGCCCCGATGTGCTTGAGTTTGGCAGGACTGAGGTCACCGTCAAGGTAGTAAACTTCGGTCCCGGCAGGTGCCCACTTGATGAACTCAATGAGGGCGGGTAGCGAGAAGGTGATGTAGGTCATGCGGTTCTCAAGCCCCATTTTGCGCACCATCTTCAGGATTTTCTTCACCGCCTTGGCTTCTTGATGCACGTCGCGGTGTTCCTTGAGTTCCAGCACAAGTTGTGTTTTGAGAGGAATTCCGGCAAAGAGGTATTCACGCAGCGTGGGAATAAACTCGCCGTTGCTCAGTCGCTGCTGTTTGATGTCACGAGCGCGCGATGACTGGATTTCTACTCCATTGATGGTGGCATCGTGGTTCACAAAAAGCGTTCCGTCAAGGCTCATCCATACATCAAATTCCGAGCCCCAGCAGCCTATGGAGTCGGCCTTGATGAGGCTGCGGATGGAGTTCTGCGCCGCACCGGGAGCGTCCCAGTAGCCGCGATGAGCCACCACGCGGGTCTGTGCTGTTGTAGTCAAAGTGGTAGCCATAAGACATGCGGCAACCACCATATTTTTCAGTTTTATCATCACTTGAACTTGTAACATTGGGAACCGGAACCATAGTCTTGCAGTAGCGAGGCCTTCAGGTCATGACTTTTCACATAGTTAGCGACTGCAGCGAGACGCACATGCTGGCGACCCTCGTCGTCGCTGTTGACACGCTGAAACGACTCAAACTTGTCACCAAAAATGCGCTTGGCACTTGGCTGGAAGTCCGACCCGTCGGCCACGGCATCAAAGCCTGTCACCTCAAATTTGCCGTCGTCATTCATCTTCACATGGAACATGCCGGGATGACTGCCGCCTGAAACGCTCTTGAGCGTGTCGCCTGCCAGCTTGTAGTTATCGACCCAAAAGTCGCCCCACACCTTGATGTCGTTCTTGTCGGTCACGTCGGCTTCCACCACACGACAGAAGGGGATGCACACATCGCCTTGCGAGTATTGGCTTCCGAGGGTGTCAACCATATATTGCTCAATGGCAGTGAGATAGGTGTTGGTGGTGTCGGCCTTAGCTTCGGTTGAAGCCGATGCGCTTGTTTCACTTTTTGAGTCCTCGTTCTTGCACGAGGTGGCCATGCCGCAAATCACAGCCGCGGCGATAGCCCATAGAAAAATCTTTTTCATCTCGTCAGTTATAATTATAATAGGTGATATTTGAAGGTTCTCCCGCATAGACGGGATGTGAATTGCAAATTTACGGAAAAAACAACATATTTCATAATAGAATATATAATCTTTAATTCCGCCAACGGGTTAACATTAGATATTTCTGATGACGCGACGCACCACATTTTCCAAGTCCCCGACAAGATAGAAAGGCAGATTAATCAGCGTAAAATCTTTTTTTCCAAAACTGGTTTTGACATGGTTGATTGATAGCGGTTGCGACCAAACACGTACTGCCACTCTAGTTGTAGATTGGTCTATAAATGAATGTAACGATTTCAGTTTGGAATTATGGCCCGATTTAACTTCGATTGGTATCAGTTGCCCATCTACCACCCAAACAAAATCGACTTCGGCACCATTACAGCCCTCACCCTTACTCCAGAAACATCTTTTTTGTCCTATTTTATAGTTTAGCGTCAGTAGTTCTTGAGCAACAATCTGCTCGGCAATGCGCCCACGCCACAAGTCCAAAATATCGATGTTTCCCAATATCTCACCTCTGACCTGAGCCGCATAATTTACCATACCCGTATCAAACCAGATAAGTTTAGGCATACGTCTCAATTCGGGCAAAGCGGGGACGACTGTGGATGTGGTTGGATACACGAGTTCAAGTAGCATGGCTTTTTGAAGCAACCTGAATGCTTCACCCACTTCGCGAGAAGCATAAGAAGAGTTTGCGAAATTGCCAAGCCTGATTATTTCACCGGCTTTTTCCCACCCATAAGTCAGAATGAATCGCACCGCTTCGTTAACTGTTTTTTTGTTCACGTATTTTTCAACATCATCACGGTAGTTCTGCAAAAGAGCCTCGAAAACGTCATCGAGAGCAACTACATCACGATAGTTAGCATATCTGGCAACGATTTCGGGCATCCCGCCCACGATGAAAAATTGATTGAAAAAAGACTGGAGACTGGCATGAATTGCGACAGTATCATCAGGCATCTTCATGATCTCAACAAGATGTTCCTCGCCCATTGCAATAAGGAATTCTCTAAACGAACAGGGATACATAGGCAGATATTGCACTCGCCCCACAGGAAATGACGCTTTTAAATCAACCACATTTTCCAATAACGAACCAGCTGTTATCACATGAAGGTCAGGAACCTCTTCATAGAAATAACGAAGTTTGGCAATGGTTCTAGGGGAATTCTGTATTTCGTCAATAAAAAGCAGGGTTTCTCCTAACTTTTTCTGATTTCTATTGAGGTAAAGAAAGTTTACCAGATCGGCTATGGGGCGATCTTGCTCAAAGATGTTCACATTGCTAATATCTTCAAGATTATAATAGAGATAGTTTGCATAAGCTTTTCCAAATTCATGAACAGTTGTTGTTTTGCCCACTTGCCGAGCCCCACGCAAAATGAGAGGTTTACGATAATCACTCGCCTTCCATTTTGACAATTCTGATATGATATTTCTTTTAAACATAATCTAATATTTTAATAATCAGTGCAAAGATAGTGATTTTGTTTGAAAATCGGACATAAAACAGGTGTATTTTGTTGCAAAATTGGGGTTAAACGGCGATTTTTTGTTGCAAAATTGGGGTTAAATGGCAATTATTTATTGCAAAATTGGGGTTGAGCGCTGAGTCGCTGCAGGTGACGAGTCTACAGCACTAACCACAAAAAAAACGGGTGCCATAGCGGCACCCGTTTTTAGTATTCAATCATCGGAGCCTGGTGGTTAGACGAGTTTGAGCACAATCTGCTTCACAGCTTCGCCCAGGGCTTCGGCCTCGGCCATGGAGTGTGCTTCGCTGTAGATTCGAATGATGGGCTCGGTGTTGCTCTTGCGCAGGTGCACCCAGCCGTCGGCAAAATCAATCTTCACGCCATCGATGGTGGTGAGATTTTCGCCGGCATAGTGTTGCTTCACAGCTTCGAGGATGGCATCGACATCCATCTCGGGCTTGAGCTCGAGTTTGGTCTTGGCGATGGCATACTGTGGATAGGTCTTCTTGAGTTCACTCACCTTCATGCCGCTCTTGGCGAGCAGGGTGAGGAAGAGTGCCACACCCACCAGGGCATCGCGGCCATAGTGCAGAGCGGGATAAATGACTCCGCCGTTGCCTTCACCGCCTATCACAGCTCCGGTGCGGCGCATCTCAGTGGTCACGTTCACTTCGCCCACGGCAGCGGCGGTGTATTGGCAACCGTGCTTCACGGTCACATCGCGCAGGGCGCGTGACGATGACAGGTTGCTCACGGTAGCGCCAGGAGTGTGCTGAAGCACGTAGTCGGCAACGGCTACCAGGGTGTATTCCTCAACAAAGAACTCGCCGTTCTCCATAATGATGGCGAGGCGGTCAACATCGGGGTCCACGACAAATGCCACGTCGGCCTCGCCGCGCTTCATGTAGTCGCTGATGGCGGTGAGGTTTTCGGGGATGGGTTCCGGAGTGTGACCGAAGTTTCCGGTGGGGTCACAAAACAGTTTCACCACGTTTTTCACGCCCAGCGCCTCAAGCAGTTTGGGAATGGCAATGCCGCCCACCGAGTTCACGGCATCGACAGCGACGGTGAAGTTGGCTTTTCTGATGGCATCAACGTCGACCAGTTCCAGCGCTTTGACGGCATCGATGTGGCGACGCAGGCAGGTGTAGTTCTTCTGCTCACGGCCCAATCGGTCAACCTCGGCATAGTCAAAGTCCTCGGCCTCAGCAATGCGCAGCACCTCTTTGCCCTGCTCGTCGGTCAAGAACTCGCCCTTGTCGTTGAGCAGTTTCAGCGCATTCCATTGCTTGGGATTGTGCGAAGCGGTGATGATGATGCCTCCGCAGGCGTTTTCCCAAGTTACGGCCAGTTCAGTAGTGGGTGTGGTGGCGAGGCCTATGTTGACCACGTCAAATCCCATGCCCATGAGGGTGCCCACGACCAGGTCAAGGACCATGCGTCCCGACAGGCGCGCGTCGCGACCGACGACGATGACGTTATTCTCATGGGTTGAATTTCGCTTGATAAAGGTAGCATAGGCGGTGGTGAACTTGACCACATCGAGCGGGGTGAGACCCTCGCCGGCAGGTCCTCCAATGGTGCCGCGAATGCCTGATATTGATTTGATTAATGACATGATAGCGTGATGTTATAATAAGGTTGAAAAATGAAGTTAGATTTGGCTATGGTAGTATCGCACATGATACATATAGGGCGTGACGTAACTGATTTCATTGGTAAAGCCAAACTGGCTCTTGATGACCAAATTCACCTCGCAGTTTACACCCAGCAGACCCAGCGGCAAGTGCAGACCGAATCCCCACTGCGCCGAAGCCGGCAGCGTGAAGTCGTTGTACTTGAGGTAGCAAGGTGCCATGCTCATGTCGTCGGCATTGCCATCGCCCACCCACAGGTGATTTTGTGTGTACCAGTAGGTGAGGTTATAGCGCGTGTAGCGGAAGTAGATAGTCTCAGAGGTCTTGGCGCGGTCGTTTTTCCGGTCGCCGGCCTTGATCACCTGCATGTACACGTTGCCGTCCTTGTCAATGCGGTAGAACGGGGCATCACTGCCCGTCTGGAACACGGTGTCTTCAGGAATGTCGTTGATGACCTCATAGTTGGCAAGATAAGCGTTGCAAGCGCGGCGTTCGTCGTTAAGTTGCTCGGCATAGCTCTTGTTGTCGTTACATGAGTTGAATGCTGTTGTCGCGAGTATCGCTACGATGGCGGCAAGCCATTTGAGAGTTTTAGTCATGTGGTTATAATGATGTTGAGTTATTGTTATCGGGGTTTATTTGTTCCAAGATGGTGAAAAAGGTGTCAATAGCCTGGTCCATAGTGCCGTAGAAGTCGCCGCCGGCCGCATTGCGGTGTCCGCCGCCGTTGAAGTACTGCCGGCAGATGTCGTTCACGGGTCGGTCGCCTTGCGAGCGGCAAGAGACCTTGATGAAGTCAGGGTCTTGGCGCATGAAGATGGAGATGGTCACCTCAGGGATGGCGAGGGGTTTGTTTACCAGTCCCTCGGTATCACCCTTGCGGTAGTTGAAGTGCTGCAGTTCTTCTCTGGTGAGCGTGAGCAGCGCCACCCCCTTGTCGGCAAAGATTTGCATCTTCTCGTGCAGGGCATAGCCTTGCAGACGCACGCTGTCGGCGCTATACGTGTTCATGGCAAGGCGGTAGAGTTGCTCCTTGTCAATGCCGTAAGTCATGAGGTTGGCAACGATTTCATAGAGTTCGGGACTTGCTGAACTGTAGGTGAAGTTGCCGGTGTCGGTCATGATGCCCACATACAGGCACTCGGCGATGAGTTTGTCAATGAGAGAGCCATAGCCGGCCTCGCTCATGAATCGATAGACCAGTTCGCAGGTCGACGAGGCTTCGGGAAACGATATCATTTCGTCAAAGTGCGACACGGGGTCCAAGTGATGGTCAATGAGCACGCGAGGGGTGGGTGACTCCTCAATGACGACTCCCAGTTTGTCGATGCGCGTAATGGCATTGAAGTCAAGGCAAATAATAAGCTCGGCTTGACTCACAAGTCGCTTGGCGCGCAACTCGGCCTTGGTGTAGACGGTGACATCGCGCAATGTTGGCAAGAAATGTAAGGTGCGTGGCACCGAGTCGGGTATCACCACATTGGCCATCTTGCCCATGTTGTTGAGCAGGTGGCACAGCGCGAGCGACGAGCCGATGGCATCGCCGTCGGGCGACTTGTGGCAAGTGATGACGATGTGAGTCGACTCGTGGATGAGGCGGCACACGTTATTGAGTACATGGTTGTCGATAATCGAGTGAATCATGTCAAATTAATTATTCTTGTCTTTCGGCGGAAAGCAGTGGTGTTAACCGCTGCTAACCCTAATTAAATAGCAAAGGTACAATTAATTTTTGCAAAGAGATGAGATTTGTTCGCTTATTTTTGTATTTTTGTGCCTTAATAACACATATTCAACCTTGAGAAGATGAAAACCCGACTCTTTTCCACCGTATTATTCCTGATTGTGTGCCTCATGTCAGCGGCACAAATTGTTAGCCCTGTCAAGTGGCAGAAGAATGTAAAAATGACCGACGACAAGCATGGCGTTGTGACCTTTACCGCCACCATCGACGACGGGTGGCACATGTATGCCGATAAGTTGCCGTCAGGAGGACCTAACCCACTCACTGTCAAATGGGACAAACTTGAGGGTGTGAAACTGGTGGGCGGACTGACTCCCAGCAAGAAACCCACGGTGAAGCATGATGACACCTTCGGGATGGAACTGGGCTGGTGGGCCGGTAGCGTGACGCTCTCGCAGCGGTTTGAGGTGACCGGCGACAAGTATGCCATTGAGGGCGAAATTCGCTCGCAAGCGTGCAACGACCGTGAATGCACTCCGCCACAGGGCGAGTCGTTCAATTTCAGTGGAAAAGTGGCGGCTAAACCTGATGACTCTCAGTCAGATGAAGGTGAACAACCTGTAGAGACGATAGCTGAAGATTCGCTTGCGGCTGACACAACTGTGGCCGATGCGGCCGTGGTGACCGACTTGTGGGCACCGGTAGATTTCTCAACGTCGCGCATTCAGTCGGCCGATGTGGTGTCGCAACAGCAGTCATCCAGTCTGTGGTACATCTTCTGGGCGTGCTTCCTGGGTGGTTTGCTGGCACTGCTCACGCCGTGTGTGTGGCCCATGATACCGCTCACGGTGAGCTTCTTCCTCAAGAAGAGCGGCAGTCGCTCCAAGTCAATCAGGAACGCACTGCTCTATGGGCTGTCGATTATCGTCATCTTCCTGGTGTTGGGTGTGCTGTTCACGGCTATCTTCGGTGCGAGCGCACTCAATGCGCTTGCCACCAGCGCTGTGGCTAATATCATCTTCTTCCTGCTGCTGGTGGTGTTTGCCATCTCGTTCTTCGGCGCATTTGAAATCAAGTTGCCTGACTCGTGGAGCAACAAGATGGACACGTCGGCCGAGAAGTCGTCGGGATTGCTCAGCATCTTCTTCATGGCGGCTACGCTGGTCATCGTGTCTTTCTCTTGCACGGGTCCCATCATCGGCACACTGTTGGTTGAGGCTGCCTCGCGAGGCAGCTATCTGGGCCCGGCAGTCGGTATGTTCGGCTTTGCGCTGGCGCTGGCCATTCCGTTTGCCCTGTTTGCCCTCTTCCCCTCTGTACTCAAGAAACTGCCCAAGTCGGGCGGTTGGCTCAATACCGTCAAGGTGGTGCTGGGCTTCATAGAACTGGCCTTGTCGCTCAAGTTCCTCTCGGTGGCCGATTTGGCCTATGGTTGGCACATTTTGGACCGCGAGACCTTCCTGGCTCTGTGGATAGCTATCTTCGGGTTGCTGGGACTCTACCTGTTGGGCATGTTCCGCTTCAAGAGCGACGGTGAGCCTAAGCAGAGCGGCATCGGGGTGCTGCGATTCTTCCTGGCACTGATTTCGCTGGCTTTCACCGCCTATCTGGTTCCGGGTCTTTGGGGCGCTCCGCTCAAGGCTACAAGTGCCTTCGTTCCACCGCTTTACACACAGGATTTCAATTTGTATGGCAACGAACAACTGGAGTATGATGACTTTGATGAGGGCATGAAAGCTGCCGCGCAGCAAGGCAAACCGGTGTTCATTGACTTCTCGGGCTACGGTTGCGTGAACTGCCGCAAGATGGAGGCCGCTGTGCTCGACGATGAGCAGGTGAAGCAGCTCATTCACGACAAGTTCGTCACCATCAGGCTCATGGTCGATGACAAGACCGACCTCAAGACACCCATCTTTGTGCAGGAGAACGGCAAGAATGTGAAACTGCGCACCGTGGGCGACAAGTGGAGTTACCTGCAGCGACACAAATTCGGTAGCAACTCGCAGCCTTACTATGTGACGCTCGATGCCCAAGGCCGCCTTATTTCAGGTCCGTTTGCCTACGACGAGAACATTGAGACCTTCATGCGTTTCCTCAACGCCGCCCTCTAACACAGGCTTCCCTTCTCGAGTCTTCGATTCCTCGCTCCCTCGCTCCCTCGATTGTTCGATTATTCGATCATTCGAGTGCTCATCCCCTTAACACCCCAACTCCTTAGAGTCAGGAATAGTGGTAACAGCTGGCAATGATTGTCTTGTTATATATATTTTTGCTTACTTTATGCTTTTAAATTCGCTAAAAATGTGAATATGGAGATAAATTTCTATAAAAGTTGCCTATATCTGAGGTGAATATTTGCTTGTAGAAGAAATAAAGAGTATTTTTGCAACAAATTTAGGCTGGTATTCATAAAATAAACGAAGATGGCTACAAAAATACAGCAAATATTAGAG
>CAMKGM010000052.1 GCA_946412245.1 uncultured Bacteroidales bacterium | reverse complement strand
GACCAATAGAGTGATTTCATTTAAAATTTACCACTCATTTTGACCAATTGACCGAAATTTTTAGTGCGGGAGCACGGCCTAAACGTGGGGATGGCGGAAAGCAGAGGGGGTGGCCGGGATGGCCACCCCCTCAGGGTATTCGGGACCGCGCCGGTCATGCGACCGCGCGCGGGTCATGGTTCGAATTACTTCAGCACCTTGGCGCTTGAACGGCTACCGTCGGTGTAGGTGGTCACGATGATGTTCACACCCTCAAACGGACGGTCGCTCTCCATACCGGCCAGGTTGTAGTACTTCACTCCGGCAACCGTCTTACCCGTCACATTGTTGATACCGGTCACCACGTCGTCTGAAAGGTTCAACGGGTAAACGATATAGTCATTTGACTTATTGGCTCGTAGCGTGTTGCCGCCGGTAGACTCAATCCTGCGCACGATAGCCTCGAACTTGTAAGCTTTACCAGTAGTTGGACTAAAGGTCGGATTAGAGTTCATGCTCATGTTTACTTCAAACTCGCCGTTGAAGCGATGCTCGTTAGCGCCCTCACCGGCAGGAACACTGAACGTGTTGTTGCCATCATATTTAGCCCATACAATCATAGCATACTCCTGAGGCTTGGGATTCATAAAGAAGAAGTTACCATGATTCTCTGAACCCATACAAGCCTGATTGCCGCCTTCAATGCCGTTATAGAAGTTGGCTGCGCAGTAGTAGTTGGGAGCATATTCCACAGTGCCACTATTCTCCAGCGCCGTTGATGTCAGCTCAACATTCACCATCGTCGGGTTGGTCTTGTTGGTGAACGTACCCGTTATAGCGCCACCCTTGATGATGTGTTTGTAGAATGTTTCAGCGTCAGCCGAACCGTCTGCCAGGTGCACCTCAAGCCAGTTGCTCTGGTCATAGAGGCTTTGGTCGAGTTGCTTGTTGCCGGCTTCCTCACCAATCTCATAGTTATTGTCGCCTTCGGCGGGAGCCTTCTTCAGAATTGACTGGCCGTTGTCGTCCTTCACCCATAACTTGTTGCCTTCGCGAATGTATACGCACTGCAGGCGGTTGCTGATGGTGTAGGTTTCATTTACGGTACCCTTTTCGCACAAATCACGCAGTGTAACCTTCTTCTCCTCCCAAGGAGTAAACGTGATGGGCATAATCTCCCATACGCTTCCCCACTTCTGCAAGATTGCGGTAACGTCATAGTAGGTTTCACCTGCAGCAGGAACTGTTACTACAGCACTGGTATTACCGTCTTTGAGCACGGAACCGCTATCGCTATACTTATTATAGCCTACAGTTGTGGTGGAGATGTTCTCGTCGTTAGTAAAGTTGAAGTTCTTGCCAGACTTTGATGTAATCTTGAGTTTTTTGACACTCACATATCTATTATTATATGTTGCAATGTTTTCATCAGTCATCTCAAGATTAGCAAGCTCAGCAACAGTGAAAGGTTCGGGGTCGGCAAGGGCCTTTTGAGTTGCCTCCTGGAACCCTCCCTTGTCTTCTTCTGTTGCCTGGTTGCTAAATGCCTGATAATATCCTCCATTAGCATAATACTGCTTGGTAACAATAAATCCGGCAGGGATTACATCACCGTTCTCATAATAAGCACGCTGATATTCATTTGCCCCGTATTTTCCGTCCAACGAAGGTTGGAGGAAGATTTGAGTAAAGCCACTTTCATCTTTCACCCAAATATACTCCTGATAAGTATTCAAGCTGTATTGTGAGTAATCATAAAGTACAGTCACAGGATTCTTGAATTTAGCCTTGGTACCATTCTCAAGAGCAAGGAATTCGGCAATGTTGTTAACCAAGCGGTACTCGCTGTTGTCAGCAACTACGAAGTGCTGAATTTCCCATGTTCCTGCGCCAGTTCCAGCCACCGGGTTGCTGTAGAGGAACGAAATCTGAACCTTCTTGCCTGCATAAGCGCTCAAGTCTATGTCAGCATAGTCATTACTCCAATCATTCTGTGCTGGAGTTTGGAACGAAAGTGGCAACTGTATCCAAGTGCCATCGGTGCCATTGGTGGTTTCACGAATCCACAATGTGCACTGCTCACTCGCATTAGTAAAGAAGCTGTTAATCTGATGTGCAAAGGTCAGCTCGGGCTGAGTAGCATCTGTCATATCGATGATGGGCGACACGAGGCGGCTAACAGCTGCATTGTTGGTCGGGTTAGTATTTGCATTGTATGCAGTGCCTTTTACACCATAATTGCCATCAAGCGACCATACGGGAGAATAACCACTCTCGTTGTTGATTGTAAACTTGCCAATGCCAGCAGTGAAGGGCTCGCTGTAGGTCAAGGTCACGGTCTCAATGTCGGTTGACTTAGAAATAGTGTAAGCAGCAGTTACCACGCTACTGCTGTTCTCGCCCTTAACGGCGATAGCCTTGAAAGTAGTACTTTCACTTACGATAATCTCACCAGTGTACTGAGTGCCGTTAGTTGCACTTGGCTCAGTGCCATCAGTGGTGTAGTAGATGGTAGCACCATCAGTAGCGCAAGTGATGGTTACATCAACATCTACATTATAGATACCTGCAGCTGGAGTGAACACTGGGTCTTGAACAGCGTTGGTAGGACGATAGTAAAGAGAAACTAAGTTATAATTACCTACTGATTGATAGCAACTGAATACATGTGGAGTATTTACTCCATTATATAATAGTTTGTTTCGATTTCCGCTATTAAATTCAATTGATGCAAGTCCATTTGTTACAGATATTGTAGCCTTAGTATTTGCATTATTTGCATCTTTATCGCGATACAGTCTGTTGTTACCACCATTGTCATTCGCTAAATAACCATCAGTTTCTGGAACTTTGAACATCCAAGCGCCTTCTGAGCCCTCAAGAGTAAGAATTTCTGTGTGTTCATCGGCAGTTGCAGTTGTTCCATCAGGGCTAAGTGTTATGGCAACTGGGTCAAAATTGTTTGTCTTTTCCTCATTGTCCATTGTCACTTCACCATCCTTATAAACAATGATGTACTCATATCCAGCAACGAGTTGGTCAGCACTAGTTACAAGCACGAAGTCGCCGGTGCTGGGCTGAACGTTGCTGTAGGTGTAAGTCTCTGTGGCTGTTGCACCATAGACTCCATTAACGTAAGCTTTAGCCTTAACGGTAGTGGTAGCGCCACTAACGGTGAAAGGACCAGTATATTGGGTAGATTGGTCGGTTGGATTGTTGCCATCGGTGGTGTAATAGATGGTAGCACCTTCCTCTGCAGTGATAGTCACTGTGAGTGGCTCATTAAATGTGCAGCTTGTAGGAGTAATCACTGGAGCGGCAGGAGTCTTGGTGTAAGTCTTCTCTACTACATCGCTGTAGAGATTACCTACAAAGGCTACGGCCTTGAAGGTTGTGGTGGCATTAATAGTGAGCTCACCTGTGTACTCGATGCGACCTGAATTGGGGTCACGTGGGTCATTACCATTAGTAGTGTAGTAAATCTTACCGCCAATATCTGTCAAGTTCGAAGCCATTGTCACAGCTTTCGTTTCATCAAAATATGCATCGTTTGGACTGATGGTCATGGTAACGTCACGCTTGGTGACCTTTACCGACTTGGTAGTGTATTCATGGCCAGTATAATCGAGGTCTACAGTAACGGTGTAGAGACCAGCAGCTAAGCGGAAACTATCCTTGCTGCCCTCATACAGAGGAATTTCTTCACCAAAGGCACTCTCGCCATTACCGCCGATACCCCAATAACTGCCATTGCCACCCGATCCATAAAGGTTGCTAGTAGTGCTCCAGTCATATGGCAGAGACTTGGCAAATAGGAAGAAGCTATAACCCTCGTCATTACCTGTATTCACGCCAGTGCAGTAGATGTCGGCAGTATAGTTGTCGTTGTTGTTGCTATAAGTCATTTGAACACCTGTAGAAGTGTCCCAGCCATTACCATTAGCCTGACCAATGATATATACATCATTAGATGAAGGAGTCGATGTTACCTTCTTGTAGATGTAAACAGTTCCAGCAGTGGTATAGCACGAGAAAATAGGATTGCCACTATTGGCATTGTATTTCAGGATATTATGGGTGTTTGTTCCTTGGAACGTAACAGTTGCTGCGTTATTGCTTATAGAAATCGTAGCCTGTGCATTGGCATCGGGTGTGGTTTCGGTTCTTAAGTAGTTACTTGATGAACTGGCTGCATAAAGATAACCGTCTCCGGTGTTGAATAGCCAATTGTTACCTTCTTTTTCAAGTGTGAGAATTTGTACTGAACTGCCAGGAGTAATCTTAGAATTGGCAATAGTCACAGCTGTTGCGGCACGGTTATTTGTATTTTGCGTAGTGCTTATTGCATAACCTGAACCAGTAGTAGCAGTGTTGGCAATGATAATCTGGTCACCTGCTGATAGTTGGGAAGCATCTGTGACTAGTTCATATTCATCAGTTGATGGTTGAGGCGTTGTCTGCTCAGTGAAAGTGGCAGAAACTGTCACGGGAGCTGCGGGCATGGTGAATGAAGCAGTGTTGCCACTTGCACTCCAGTTGGTGACATTCGAAGGTTGGGTCCACGAACTGAACTCATAACCTGTATTTGCAGTTGCTGTGGCTGTCACGGTTGCGCCAGCTGCGGCTGAAGTAGCTGTTGAGCCTCCAACAGAGAACGTAACAGTGCCGTTATCACCTGTTCCTGTCAAACTATAGGTCGTAGTTGTGCCACCAGTTTCATAGGTTACCGTAACTTTAGTGATTCTTACTTGGGCTGTAGCTGATAGGGTGACAGAAGTTGCAGGAGAACCCTGCCACAAACCAATGTTACTTGTAGATTGAAAACTATAATCTGTACCAGAAAGTTTACCTGGACCATTGTTGTTATTGCCAGTACCCGTACAAGTGATAGAAATGTTTATAATATTTCCAGCTGTGGATGAAATGGTTATTTTTCCTCCGCCGTAAATACGGATATGTGCATCCGTACCATAGCCCAAATCACTAGAAATGGTAATGGGTGAATGAGTCGCTGTAATATTGCTACCAGATCCAGAAGTCCCTTGTCCACTAAAATCTGAAGTAGTAAACGTCACTTCCGCTGCCCAGCCGACGCCGAAGAAGAGCGTTAGCAGGGTTAGAAATGTTAGTAGTTTTTTTGTCATAATTTTAAAGAGTTTATTGAGTTAATAAAAAGTTAATATGTTTTCTTTAAATGCATTGTCGTGTACTTAGTAGGTCTGCAACATATGCGTATGTATGCGCGTGCGCGACGCGCACATAATCGAGCAAAGTTAGGAATAATTGTTGAGACTCACGGCATTAAGGAGGTAAAAAAATGCAATTTCATGCAAATTTTCTTCTCTGCTCTGATGTGAATCCTCTCGAAAAGGACGAAAAGCTGCAAAAAGCTTCGCTTCGCTCAGTAACCACGAAGTGCTCGGGGAGATGGTGCAGCACGAGTCACGAAGTGGCGTGCGGTACCGTTAGGTAGCACCACTCGACCCAATTATTTCAATGCTGCACGAATTGACGGAGGTTCGCTAATCGCACACCGGCCTGGCGGCCGACTCTTGCTGCTCACTCCGTCGAACTAAAGGTTTTACGAATGTAGCGAATTACGCTAAAAATATAAATTCGCGATATTCGCTAAATTTGCTAAATTCGCATTAAGCTCTTCCGGCGTAAGCCGGCCAATGGTGCAAGTCGAATGTGGCCTGGCCTTGCTGCGGAGGGGTGGGGTGGGAGAGGGTTAGGCGATGTCCTCGAACTCGGCGTCGCTCACCTGCTGTTCGTCGGCAGTGCCACTGTGCGACTCCTGCCAGGACGTCGTCGACGAGGTCTGTTTGAGCTCGATGACTTCCTCGAAGTCAACGTATTCGCTATTGTCCTTGTCAAAGGTTTTGCCCTGCTGTTGCTGGCGCGCCTTGCGCTCGGCCTCTTGTTGCGCCTGCTGTTGTTGGCGGAAGATTTCCTGTGCGCGGTTGCGCATGGCGCGATAAGTGAGGTAGCCGCGAATGGCGGGCCAGAGCAGAATGACGAGCAATATCAGAAGAATCCATCCCATAGCATTAACGGTTAATTGTCACGACTTGGTGCAGGCCGACAGCACTACGTAGAACAGGATGCCCCAGGCCAGTCCGGGCAGTCCGGCGATAATGACAAATGCCACGAAGGCTACCACGAGCAGCAGTTGGCGCCACGCCTCGCGCAGGCTGAAGCCGTGCAGTTTGAGCGAGAACATGCGCAAGGGGCTGATCATGAGCCACGAGACCACGACGATGGCCACGATGACGACCCAAGCGGGCAGCGCATTGCCCTGCTGGGCATAGAAGGCCGTGAAGCCTATCCAGAAGATGGCGTTGGCGGGGATGGGCAGTCCGGTGAACGTGGTGCTCTGGTCGGTCGAGATGTTGAACTTGGCGAGTCGCAGCGCTCCGCACACGGGAATGAGCAGTGTGGCGTAGCACAGCAGCGAGCCGTCGAGGGCTTGCCACATCATGCCGAACAGGATCATGGCGGGTGCCAGCCCAAAGCTCACCAGGTCGCACAGCGAGTCGAGTTCCTTGCCCAGGGGCGAGACGGCGTGCAGCAGCCGTGCAGCGAGGCCGTCGAGGAAGTCGAACAGGGCGGCGAGGGCAATCATGATGAAGGCCACCTGATAGCCTTGCAGGCCCCACCACCAGGGGTTGAAACAGTGAAAAGCCGCAATCACGGCCAGGGTGCCCGCCATCAAATTCATGCACGTGATGGAATTGGGCACGTTATTCTTGATTAGTTGAAAAATGTTCATTTGGATTTTAGGTTGTGTGTGGTTTGAGGCGCGCCACATGGGTGACGCCGCCGGTGGTCTTGTCGCCGAGTTTCACGAGCACCTCAGTGCCCAACGGCAGGAAGATGTCGACGCGCGACCCGAACTTGATGAAGCCCATGTACTGCTCCTGGTCGACCTCATCGCCCGGCTCCACGTAGGTGACGATGCGTCGCGCCATGGCGCCGGCAATTTGGCGCACGAGAATCTCCTGGCCGGCGGGAGTCTCAATGACGATGGTGGAGCGCTCGTTCTCGGTGCTCGACTTGGGCAGATAGGCAGCCATGAAGCGGCCGTTGTGGTGCTTCACGAGCTTCACCTTGCCCTTCACCGGCACCCAGTTGGCATGCACGTCGAGGATGGTCATGAACACCGACAGCTGAAGCACGCGACGATGCAGATACTCCGTCTCCTCGACCTCCTCGAGTGCCACCACCTTGCCGTCAACCGACGACACCACCGCGGTCTCTTTGTCGCCCTGGAAGTGGCGGCGCGGGGCGCGGAAGAAATTCACCACCAGCAGGAACAACACGAGCGAGATGACGATGAGCACGCAAGGCAACACCTTGTTGCTCATGAGCAAGAAGATGGGTACATTGATGGCAAGCAACACTGCCAGCAGACCAAAAATGATGTTCAATCCCTCTTTGTGTATATTATATTTCATTGAGTTTCACTTTCAACCTGCAAAGTTAGTGATTTTTTGTTTGAAAAACAACAATCGCACGATTTTCTTGCAAAAATGGCTATGAATCAGTGCGGATTGTAAGAAAGTGAATCGTTACAAATCTAGCAAGGTGTTTTGGTCGGGCTTCGGGCTTAAAATTAAACTACGGATTAATCTGATTAATCTGATTTTGGGCGCTACAGTACAATCTCGAAAAGGGCAAAAAGCTACAAAAAGCTTCGCTTCGCTCAGTGATTTTAAGGGCGGAGCATGACCGAATTGGGTTAAAAAAGGAGCGGCAGGATGCGGGGCGGGGTGGGGGATTACTTCGCTTTGCGCTCGGGATGCACGATGGCATCGTAGTCAAACTTGCCGTAGACGATGCGCGGGCGGGTCTTGTAGTTGGGCGAGATGATGTTTCGCTCGGGCTTGTAGTAGGAGGTGTTCACGCCGCCCAGGTCGAACAGCAGTTGGCACACATTGTCGGTCATGAATGGGCGGTCGACCGCTTCGCTGATACGCTTCACCACGTCGGGGTGGCGCTGCTTGAAGGTGTCGGAGCACCAAATGACGAAGGGAATCAGGTTCTCGCACTTGAGCATAGCGGGCCTGGGATGCTCGCCGGTGCCCACTCGGCCCTTGCCGTCGCGGTAGTCGTACATCTCGTCGCCGTGATCGCCAAAGTATACCACCACGGTGTTCTTGTCGCGATAGAGGTCAAAGATGAGCCTAAGCACATAGTCGTTGTAGAGCGTCGCGTTGTCATATTCGGCAATGTTCTGTCGCTTCTCCTTGGTCATCCACTTCTCGGTGCGCCAGGTGATGCTGTCGCCGGTGAATCGCTCCCAGCTCTTGGGGTAGCGCTGGTTGGGGTCAACATGCTGTCCCATCAGGTGGAAGAAGATGAGGTTGTGCTTGCCCACGGTCTTGACGGTGTCGGCAAAGTCTTGCACGATTCTCTCGTCGGCACCATAGCACTTGGCGTTGGTCTGCGTGTAGGAGTGCTTCGCCATCTCATCGCTATACAGGAACGAATTCACCGTGATGGTGAAAATCTTGTGCTGGAAGAAGTCGCGCTGGTTGTCCCACATGTACACGTTGTAGCCCGCCTGCTTGAAGATGGTGGTGAAGCAGGGGAAGTTGTACCAGCGCTCGCCGTCGCCTATGCTGTTGCAGCTGAATGTGTTGCGCATCACAATGCTGGTGGCGTTGGCGGGTGCCACCGCATCGGTGAAGGCGAACAGATTGCCGCGCTGCCGCTCGGCGTCCATGTAGGGCGTGGTCTTGAGCGGGTAGCCGTAGAGCGAGGCGTGGTCGCGAATGTATGACTCGCCCAGCACATAGATCACATTGAGTGAGTCAGGCTCGGTCACGGTGGGCTTGGTAGTGGCCTGCGAGAGCAGCACCGCCTGATTGATGGCGCTCTCAATCTCGTTGTGCGACGTGCGCAGCGAGTTTACCGAGTATACCGTGGTTGAGAACAGGTCGAGCGACAAGTAGGGGTTGCACTCATCCCACTCGTCAACATCCTGCTGGTCGTGGCACATGAACAGCGTGGTGTAAGACAACGCCACCAGCACCACTCCCGCCACGACGAACAACGATGCAGTAATGTTGAAGAACGTGCGGTTCAATCCGCGCCTGAAAAAGCGCGCGATGGGGCGGCCAAACAGTTCCAGCAACACCACTAGAGCAGTGACACCAATCACAATCGCGTAGCTCATCAAGCTCTTCACGCCCAGGGCGTAAGCCGTGACAAACTCGCTGCTCTCGCTCGGGTTGGTCTCCATTGTCACCAGAATGGTCTGCGGCGAGATGGTCATGTCGAAATTGAGCTTCAAGAACACCATGATGCTCATCAGCCCAATGTTGAACGCGTAGAGCAACAGTTTCACCCAGCGCTTACCCGTGAGGTACACGATGAGCGTGGCCAGATAGGATACCCCGAAGTTCATCAGCAACGCCTTGATAAAGAACTTGATTTGATACCATAGCGGGTCGTTGTAGCACAGCCACTCGATGTTGGGCTGAGCCAGCAGCGCGATTGTCACGAAGAAGAATACCGGTTCCTTTACCACCGGTCTGGCGATGGCAGCCGCCACCTTGCCTATCTTTTTGAAAAATCCTTTCATTTTACGAAAACGATGCTAAAATGCGCAGTTAGACTGCCTGAAAACAGGCCATGTCGCCTAAAAACGCTGCAAAGTTAGTAAAAATTATGGTAATCAACGTTTTTTCGGCTTTTATACCAAATAGTTTCAAAAAAGTAGCGGAATTGGTTTTTTCGGGTTTTCACTCGATTATTCCTTATTTTTTCGTATATTTACACCGTTCTTTTATAAAACTTGAAAAGAGGTGGCTGAAACGCTTTGAAGAGAGTAGGCATAAAGCCGCTAATGACCTTTTTGGGGCTAAAAAGAAGCTGTAAATTTGTTTTTCTAATTAATTCTCATTAATTTTGCCTTGGATTTTGATTGAAAATCACAAGTGCTACTTTGGATTTTAAATGAAAATCACAAGTGCTACTTTGGATTTTCAAGAATATTTGCGATTGAGAACTATATAAAAACTCCACTTATGCTTCAGCGTATTTTACAGTTGTCCAATGGGTTAAATAGTAGTATCTTCTTGTTTGGAGCACGCCAAACCGGGAAGTCAACGCTCTTACGCCAGCAATTCGGCAGTAATTCCATCTATATTGACTTGCTTGACAGCGAACTTCGCGGTCGGTATAGCCGTCGCCCTGTACTTCTTTATGAGTCGCTTAAAAACAAGGAGGCCGGCACAGTAGTCGTCATTGACGAGATTCCGGAGGTGCCGCAACTGCTCAATGAGGTTCATCGCCTCATTTCAGAGAAAGGATTGATTTTTATCCTGTGCGGATCAAGTGCTCGGAAACTCAAGCGAAAAGGGCATAACACTTTGGGAGGCCGAGCTTTGCCCGTATATCTCTACCCGCTTGTGAGTGCCGAAATTCCTGACTTTAATATTGACCGTGCGGTGCAATATGGTACCCTGCCTCCACATTATCTCGCTCATACCCCGTCCCTGCATCTATCAGCATATATTGACGTGTATCTGAAAGAGGAAATCAAGGAAGAGGCGTTGGTGAGAAATTTGAGTTCGTTTCAACGTTTTCTTGAGGTTGCAGCGATGACCAGTGGTGAAATGGTGAACTATAATAACATTGCACAGGATTGTGGTGTGAGTGCTACCACTGTTAGTTCATATTTTGATATTCTTGAGGATACACTGATAGGGTATCGCATACCGGCTTATACCAAGGTGGTGAAACGGCGCATAGTCCAAGCACCGCGATTCTATTATTTTGATGTGGGAATTACCAACCACCTGTTGCATCGCAAAGAACTTGTTCGCGGCACAGTTGACTATGGTCATGCCTTTGAACATCTTGTCATGCAAGAACTGGTGGCATGGCTTCATTATACCCATTCAGAAGAAAAACTATCGTATTGGCGCACTTATACAGGCATTGAAGTTGATGCCATAATTGGTGATGCACGACTGGCAATTGAGATAAAGTCGGTTGAAGAAGTGCTGCCGCGGCACTTAAAAGGGCTGAAAGCATTTGGAGAAGAATACCCGTCAAGCCGTCGCATGATTGTCTCTCTTGACCGCATCAACCGCAAAGAAGGCGATATAGAATGTATCTATATTCTCGACTTCTTCAAGCTGCTGTGGAACGAGGGAATATGAAACGCGCAAACTTATTGTCTAATGGTCAATACAAGTTTGCCTAAAATCGGTCATTAGAATGAATTGGGTAAAAGAATAGCAGGCATCTCGTGCGAGATGCCTGCTTGTGTTATGCCTGTGGCTTGAATAGGGCTAAGCCATTAGCGACGGCGCACTCTTCTTGGTGCACTCTGTCCATAATTCTCCCATTTCACACACCAGATGCAGTAGCGGTCTTTGTTGCTGCTGGACTGTGTGGGCGAGAGATTGGTGAATTTCACCTTGAGTGGACCAGGTGTGTTCACTTGAAGGTTGCTTTTATAAGCAATGAAGCGTTCAGCTTGAGGCTCATTGATGGTGAAGGTCTTGACCACGCTATTGTTCTGGTCGAGAATCTCAACCTTAAACTTCACGCCATTGCTCTCGGTCATCGAGTAGCCATACTTGAAACTCAGCACACCGATGCCATCGGGAATGATGGGCGACTCGATGGTGCCCACGGCACTGGTCTTGCCGTTCATGTTAGCTGCCATGCCATAGCTGCCAGTAGTGTCATTATCGATAATATACTTGTAGACGGGGTTGGCATCTGAAGCACCGCCCATCGACAGGCTGCAGTTGGTGGCTACCCAACCGTTCTTCGAAGTGTAGGTGCCGAAGGTAGCGGTAGGTGTGCCGTTGTTCATGGTGATGAAGTCGTCGCGAGTGGGAGCGGCGGCGGGGCCAAGACCGAACTTCACGTCGTCGACGCACCAGGTTGCGTAGTTAGCGTCCTGTTTAGCCTCGAAGCGGAAGCCAATGTAGTAGCTACCGTCGGCAAACTCGCTCAGGTCAAGGTCGCCTGACTCAACCCACGAGCTGTAACCGCTAGATGGAGCTACAGCGATGGCGGGATTCAGCTGCACACGCTTGCTGGCAGTGGTCGGGTCAAGACTGTTGAGTACATATACCTCGAAGTGGCTGGTAGTGCTACCGTAGCCGTTCACTTGGGTGCGGAAGGTAAGAATCTTGCTCTTGGCGTTCTTGATGTCGAGAGCCGGAGTGATGAGCCAAGCGTCGAAGGGTGGCTTGGTTCCCTTGTAGCCGGTCATAGCAGCGTAGCCATTGTTGTCAAACGAGGTCTGATACCACTTCTTGTCACCGCTTACAATCAAGTTGGTCCACGAGTCGGGCAGACTGGAGTCGAAGCCCTCATTGAGTTCGGTTATACCACCGGTCACGATGGTCATCTTGTACTCTTCGCGGCTACCGCTGTTGCCGGTGATACCCGAGGTGCTCATGTAGGTTGCCAAATCACCTTTCACATAGATGCCGGTCTTATAGGCGGCCTCGTTGTCGCGCAGGTTGGCCTCGGCGCGGAATGGTGTATTCTGTGGCAATGGCACCACGATGCACTTGGTGTAGTCGGTCTCGTTAGGATCGTCGGCAATCACGATGGTGTTGTCGAGGGTGGTGGGAGCGCCCCACTGGATGTCGCTGTTGCTCGACACGGTGGTCACCTCAGGAGCCACGGCACCCACGATGTAACCGAATACCCAACCGTTCTTTTCTTGATTCTGAGCCTCAATGGCCTCGGTCACGGTGTACGGGTCTTTCAAGAGGCCCTTGGTAGTAGTAGTGAAGCCGATGCAGTCGTTAGGCGTGCGAATGTAGAGTTGCCAGGTGCCGCCGGTAGTGCTTGAGGCGCTGGTGTTGTAGTAGCTGAGCAGACCCACGACATCGCCGGTGCCCATGGGCAGGATGCTGGCACGGAAGTCAGCATAGTTACTGTTGCGCATCACCAGCACATTGCCGTTAGCGTCCACAATGTTGCGGTTGGTAGTTGCGCTGGCCTCGGCAAAGGTGGTTGTGCCGTCGGCATCCTCAAATTTCACGTCGGTGAACTTAACCAGCTGGCCCTGCCACTTCCTGAAGCTTTCGGGGTTTTCTTTGAGTTGGTCAATGCTGCAGGGAATGGTGTCAACCGCGCTCAAGTCGGGCAGACCATTGATTTCAACCACGCTCTGGAACAGCTCCAGCGGCAAGAAAGTGGCTTCCCACACGCTGCGGGCGGCATACCATTGCGGATAGCCGATTTGTTGCTGGCCGTTATACTTGCCAATGAAGAGATCCTTCATGGGAATAACGATTTCCTGACCGATGCGATAGGTGTTGTACAGACTGTTACCGTTCACTGACAGTGCCAGACCGCCGGTCTCGTCTTGAATGTAGAGCGACTTGTAGATGTTGCCGCTCACGTCGCTACTGGTTACATAGCCGTGAATCACCACGTCTTCCTTGATGGTGTCGATGTAGTTGTTCGGGTCTTGCCAGTACTTAGCCTTGAAGTCGGCTATGGTCATGTTAGGCTGGTGCTCGGCCGTGGGAATGACCATAGGGGGCGTGTCAAACTCATCGCTACACCCCACGGCAACGGCCATGAGGAGCAACATACTGAGATAAAAATTAATGCGTTTCATATTGTTATGTTATTTATTTTTATGTGCAATGATGTTGTGAATTAGAATCTCACGCCCAGATTCAAGAACAGCTTGAAGCCCTGTGCGTAGTAGTATTTGTTAGGATACTTGGTAGTGGTGAAGGTCTTGTAGTCGAAGCGACCTTGCTGGTAACCGCCCGTCTGGATGTTGCGGTTGTCGAGCAGGTTGTTCAGGTTCAAGTTGATGTTGAGCGAAGCGCTACGGGTCAAGTAGATGAGTTTACCAATGCTCATGTTAATCACCAGTGCCTCGTTCAGTTTCTCTTGATTAGCGATGTCCTGCATCATGCTCACGAGTTCAGCCTCACTGCTGGCCTGGGTCCACAGGTTGTCCATTGCCTCGTGGCGAATGGGCGACAGGTCAACGTAGGCGCGGTTCAGCCAAGTACCGTTCACCTCAAAGAACCACTGGTGAGGACCGGCGTAGTTGAAAGCGATTGTGTAGGCTTCTTGCGGAGTGCCGCTCACATAGAAGTTCTTCAAGTAAACCGTTTGAGTCACATCGGGCTGCGAGCCGTTTTCATAGCTGCGGGTGCCGGTGGGACGGTTCTTATACTGGTAGCGTGCCAGGTTCATGGCGGCGCTCACCGTGAGTTGCGGAGTCAGGTTGTACGACATACCCAGTTCCACACCCTTGAACACCTTGTGCACATTCGTGAGCGCATAGTTCATAAATGTGCTGTTCAGGTCATCGTAGAACGAAGTGCGCTCGGTGCCGTGCTGCATATCGGTGTAGAAACCGGTTACCACACCCTTGAAGTTGCGATAGTTCCAGTTGTAACTGAGGTCGGCTGAATAAATCGCTTCGCTGCGCAGATCGCTAATCACATCGTCTTTGATGCGAGGCGACACATAGGCGTTATAGGGCAGCGGAGCGCGGGTGCCGTAGTAAATGTGTGCTTGGAAGTTGTTGCGTCCATCGAGTTTGTAGGTGGCACCGGCCTTGAAACCGGCGTTGATGAATTCGTGTGTCTGTCCCTTGCCGTAGGAGTTTTCAGGTGCGCGGCCATTGCGCATCTTACCGTCGCGCTGATAAGCGGTGTAACTTGCCATCACGTCGTAGTACAAATCCCACTTAGCCAGGTTAATCACAATCTGCTTCCAAATGTTGGCGCTGTAGCTATTGATATTGTAGTCATAACCGAAGCGGTCGCCCACTAGAATCTGGCGGTTCGGGTTGTTCAGGTCATTCTGCGCCAGATTGGCATCGGCGGGGAAGTCGCGCTCGGCAAACTGGTCCACGTCGTTCCAAAATCGTCCGCCCAGCAGGTCCTTCATCGTCTTGTAATAGGACGCGCGGGTGTAGTTCGCACCAATACCGCCTTGCAGTGTCACCTTGTCGGTCAAGCGAGTGTTTAGACTGCTGTTCAACTGCCAGCTGGCCAGGTTGCTATGGCGTTTTTCAAGAATGAAGGTAGAGCCTTTTTCAACGCCCGTCTGGTCCATCTCGTAGTTGTTCATGTAGTTGGTGTTATAGAGTTCGTTCCAGTTAATTTGGCGGAACGATTCGTCGGTGGTCCAGCGTTCGTAGTACCGGCCGAAGGTCTCGGCATCGTTCTCAAAGTATGAGGGAAGATAGCGGTAGTAGTCGGGACGCGGGTCGCGAGCGTTGTACCAGTTCAGCGCGCTCGACGAGTAGAACGACTTGTGGAAGGCGACACCCGTGTTCACCGTGGTGCCTGTCTTGGGCGTCCAAATCCAGTTGAAAATGGCAGTCGGGTCGAATGCCTCAACCACGCGGGCATTGCGTTTCTTGCCTTCTTGCCAGCCCCAGTTGGGGTTGTACAGGTTGCTGCCTGACAGTTCATAGGCCTCCTCAAACGTTGCTGTGTTGCTTGCGCGCTTGGTGGGAGCGCCGAATGTAGTCAGCGAGATGCTGTGGCGCGGGTTAATCACCTTCATTGCGCTCACAAAGTAGCCCCAGCTGTTATAGAACGAGCCGGGAATCACGCCCTCGTCGGCATATCGACCCACGGCACTCAGCGTCAGCGCCCAACCGCGCTCGTTCAAACCGGTGCTGTAGGTGGCCATGCCGCGCCACTTGTAGTTGCCGTTGGTGTAGGCCACACTTCCGCGGAAGCCCGGAGCATAGTCCTTGGCATAGGTGCGGATGTTGGTTGCACCGCCCACATCGCCAAATGCGTAGTTGGTCATCTCCAGACCCATTCCTACTGACTTGCTGCGGAAGGCCTGATTCAGACCACCCGTCATCGAGTAGTTGAAGCGTCCGCGCATCGCATCGTTAAAGGCAACGCCGTTAATGTACGTTTGATTGTACTCGTTGTTGTAACCGCGTATGCGGAAACGCATGATACTGAAGTCAAAACTTGCAGCCTGGTAGAAGGGGTTGTCGCTCGCGCCGGTCAGTATGCCGATGGCTTGCGAGTTACCTTCCTCGTCCTCAAGTTGTGACTCGGTGAGCTGTAGCTCCTGATTCAGCTCGTTATAGCTTTCGCTCGAGCTGAAGTCGGTGACCGATACCTTGATGGTGCCCACACTCTCCACCACGCCGTTGAAGATTTCAACGCCTTGTGACCAGTCCTTGAATCCGTAACCAATCACAAGCAGCACATCCTTGCCGGGCTCAGCGCCGGTGAGCAGGAAGTCGCCGTTCGGGCCCGTGGTCACCGTGAGGCCCTGGTCATCGAGCATGACGGTGGCTCCGGCAATGGGCGCGCCTGTCTTAGAATTAATTACTACTCCTTTCAGTCCCGTCTGAGCCAGCACGCTCATACTCACCAAAAGTGATAGTAATAAGAACAATTTTCGTTTCATAGAAATGGGTTGTTTTATTTGTTAGTTTATTTATTGACTAATTTTTTAGTTAATTTAATTAAATCATGAGCAACCATGCCCATTAAAACACCAAAATTACTAATTAATTTTCACTTTTCAGCATTTTTCTTTACTCTTTTTTTCACTTCACTCATTTTTTTGCCCGTTAGCGAAAATTTCATTAATTTTGTGCTTTACTTTTTATCTCTGTTTAATCATGGCCAAAGACCCTAACCAGACCCCCATGATGAAGCAGTTTGTGGCAATGAAGGCCAAGCATCCTGATGCCATTCTGCTCTTCCGTGTGGGCGACTTCTACGAAACCTATGGCAACGACGCTGTCGTGGCCAGCGACATTTTGGGCATCACCCTCACAAGGCGCTCAAACGGAGCCAGTGCCGCTGCTAAGAGCCTGGAAATGGCGGGATTCCCCCATCATGCGCTCGACACGTATCTGCCTAAACTGGTTAGGGCCGGAAAACGTGTGGCCATCTGCGACCAACTCGAGGATCCCAAACTCACCAAGAAACTCGTGAAACGCGGCATCACCGAACTGGTCACCCCCGGTGTGGTGGTGGGCAGTAATATCTTGGACCGCAAGCAGAACAACTTTCTGGCCGCAGTGCACTTTGGTAAAAATAACTGTGGCATCGCTTTCCTTGATATCTCCACCGGTGAATTTCTCGCCGCTGAAGGCACTGCCGACTATGTCGACAAATTGCTCGCTAATTTTGCGCCGAAGGAGGTGCTCATTGAGCGCTCCAATCGCAACCGCTTTGCCACAACGTTCTCTAACAAATTCCTGACCTTTGAACTCGAGGAGTGGGTTTTTGCCCCTGAAGCGGCCAATGAACGACTACTCAAGCACTTCGGCACGCAAAACCTCAAGGGATTCGGCGTTGATGCCATGCCCTGCGCCATCATCGCGGCGGGTGCGATTCTGCACTACCTGGACCTCACGCAACACACCCAAGTCAAGCACATCACCACGCTGTCGCGCATCGAGGCCGACCGCTTTGTGCGACTTGACAAATTCACGGTGCGAAACCTGGAACTCGTCGCAACTATGGGCGACGGCGGCAAGAGTCTGTTGCAGGTCATCGACAAGACGCTCTCACCCATGGGTGGACGAATGATGCAACGCTGGATTCTCTTCCCCCTCAAGGACGTCAAGGCCATCAATCGCCGTCTGGATGTGGTCGAGTACTTCTTCAAGCATGTGGAGCACCGCGAGTTGCTCAAGAACCAGCTTGAGCTCGTTGGCGATGTAGAACGACTCATCTCTAAGGTGGCGGTGGGGCGCATCTCTCCGCGCGAACTGGTGCAACTTAAGAATGCGCTCATGGCCATAGAGCCGATTAAACTCATGTGCCAAGACAGCGATAACGATGTGCTGCAAGCCCTTGGCGAGCAAATCAATCTGTGCCAAACCATTCGCGAACGCATAGAGCGCGAAATCAATCCCGATGCGCCCAATATGCTCAATCGCGGCAATGTGATTAATTCGGGCGTTGATCCCCAACTCGATGAGCTGCGCCTCATCTCCAGTTCCAGCAAGGATTACTTGCTGCGCATTCAGCAGCGCGAGAGCGAGGCCACGGGCATTCCCAGTCTCAAGATAGCCTATAACAATGTATTTGGTTACTACATTGAGGTGAGAAACACGCACAAGGACAAGGTGCCGTCCGAGTGGGTGAGAAAACAGACGCTGGTTAATGCCGAGCGATATGTCACCCAGGAGCTCAAGGAATATGAGGAGAAAATTCTGGGAGCCGAGGAGAAGATGCTCATCATTGAGAACCGCCTCTTTAACGAATTGGTGCAGAGCGTGACCGAATTCATTCCTGCCATTCAACTTGATGCGAATCTCATTGCCCAACTCGACTGCCTCTGTGCCTTCACGCGCGTCTCTATAGATAACCGCTATTGCCGTCCCGAACTGAACGATGGCCTCGATATTCATATCACCGACGGACGCCACCCGGTCATTGAGCAACAACTGCCCCCGGGCGAGACTTATGTGCCTAACGATATTTCACTCAGTAACGACGACCAGCAAATCATGATCATCACAGGTCCCAATATGGCGGGTAAGAGTGCCTTGCTCAGGCAGACGGCTCTCATCGTCATTATGGCGCAGATGGGCTGCTTTGTGCCGGCACGCCAAGCTTCCATTGGCATCGTCGACAAGGTATTTACCCGCGTGGGAGCCAGCGACAACATCTCGCTGGGTGAGTCAACCTTCATGGTCGAGATGACCGAGGCAGCCAGCATCCTCAACAACCTGAGCGAGCGCAGCCTGGTGCTGTTTGACGAACTCGGTCGAGGTACCAGCACCTACGACGGTATCTCAATCGCCTGGTCCATCGTTGAATATATCCATGAGTCGCGACAGCATGCCAAGACGCTCTTTGCCACACACTACCACGAACTCAACGAGATGGCGAAGTCGTTCAAGCGCATCCGTAATTACAATGTGAGTGTGAAGGAAATTGACGGTAAGGTGGTATTCCTGCGCAAACTGGTCAAGGGCGGCAGCGAGCACAGTTTCGGTATTCATGTGGCGAAGATTGCCGGTATGCCGCCGTCTATCGTGAATCGCGCCGACGAGGTGCTCAAGCAACTTGAGGACAACAACCGTACCGATGCGACAGCCATCACCAAGGACCTTGCCGACGTGGGCTCGTCGCGCAGCGGCTACCAGCTCTCGTTCTTTCAACTCGACGACCCCGTCCTCAGTCAGATTCGTGACGAGATTCTCAACATCGACATCAACAACCTCACACCCATGGAGGCTCTCAACAAACTCAACGACATCAAGGGCATCATCACCGGCAAGAAATAAACTTTTCCTCTTTCTTTTTTCAAAAAATGTTCACTTTTTTAGTTTTAACCCAATTCGGTCATTAGGATTTATGCCAGAACAGAATTTATTTTGACAGATTGTAAAGATATTGTTGAACGCATAGCGGGCTATGAGAAAACAATATCTGAAACAAGATGCCAAAATAAAGCTGTTATGACATAAATAGACCTTTAACATAAATAGACCTTTAAAAAAAGGGTGTGCCTAAAAGAGAATTTCAACAACAAATTAAACGAATTAAACAAATATTATTCACTGTAGCACCGCGGGAAAGTGTATCAAAAGCAAAAATGACCTCGATGAGGTCAAGCGGGTCGGAGGCCCGACTTTGTGCGAAAGACCATGCAACCACGAAGAGCTCGGGGTGATGTTGAAGCACGAGTCACGCAGTGGCGTGCGGTGCCGTTAGGCATCAACACTCACCCCAACATTGCAACCTCGAAGAGGTGCGCAGCTTGGTCAGAGACAGCGACTTAAGGTTGTGCCTCGTAGAGGAACTTCAACTACCTCAATGTTTCCTCTTTGTTAATAATTTCTCTAGAATAACCTTTTGATACACTTTCGACACCTAATTTTCTTGTTAGATTTGTTCCGATTTGTAAGATTTTGATAAACCGCTCACGTTCGGCAATCAGTGAACAAGCTCACATTGCACACGCTCACTCGCGGTTTTTGATAAACCGCTCACGCTCGGCAATCAGTGAGCAAGCTCACATTGCACTCGCTCACTCGCGGTTTTCTTACGCGCCAGCGTGACTCTTATCTGATTGCGAGCACTTCGTGATTCTGCCAAAGGCACTCCCATAATAATACTATGTGTTATTGCTCTCGCACTACCATGCCCTTTCCACTATCTTTGCCGCACACCCACGTTCATTGACATAGTTTCCCTATTAGACTTATCGCACGAAAGTACACAAAAGCTACCACGAAAGCAGTACAAGCTACCACGAAAGCAGTACAAGCTGCCACGAAAGCAGTACAATAATTAACGAACGCGATACAATCATTTCCGCCACCATGTAGGGTCGCCACCAATCGTGCGAGCCGAATTCAGAGTCAAATTTATTTGAACTTTGCTGAGGCGATGCCGATTGACGGTAGAGCACCTGTGACGACCGCTATCACAGATAATCATATTCTCTTGTGGTACAAAAGATTACCTGTTTGTCGCCGCGGTCGCCACAGGTGGCGCCCCTACAACGATGCACCATCTCGGTCTACAAATCCTGCTTTTCCCTGATTTCCCAGTTTTCCCACATTTCCCACATTTCCCAAAAGATTGTCTTGTCCTGAAATAGGTTGACTAAAAATTAAACTTATTT
>CAMKGM010000051.1 GCA_946412245.1 uncultured Bacteroidales bacterium | reverse complement strand
TCTTGCTGAGTTGAGTGAGAAGCAATCGAGTCTCACCTCCTTCACATGGCTGGGTTCCGAAGCCAAGAAGATAGGCATTAGCGCTTTCCAGGGCTGCACGGCTTTGACCACCGTCAAGGTGAGTGCTGATACCCTCGACAACTATGCATTCTACAATTGCCCGGCAATCACCACTTTGCAATTGTATGAAACAGGCAGTGAGAATAATGGTGTGAAACGCATCCACTCGATGGCCTTTGCCTACGACCATGGGCTCACTAATGTGTATATCCCATCAAGTGTCATTTATATGGCCGAGGGCGGCAACATGCCATTCTACATGTGCAACAATTTGGAAAAATATTCAGTCTCTTCAAACAACCAGTATTACGCCGCAATTGGTTATGGTAATCTATATAACAAGTCGCTTACCAAACTGATACACATGCCCAGGAATGGCGGCGGCACAAAGTACTCCTATTTTTTGAATGGTTATCAAATGGAGCTTCCATCGACAGTCACTGAGATTGGTGACTATGCTTGCTACTATCACAATAAATTACAAGAAGTTGTGCTTAGTTATGGAGTGAAAACAATAGGGAACAACGCTTTCGCTAATTGTGATAAACTCACCTACATGCTCATCCCAAGTTCGGTAACTAACTATAAAGCAGACTCTTTCGATGGCCTATACAGTCTCAAAGACCTCTATTTGAACCGTGATAATTATCCTTCGCAACTTGCTAACCTCGTTAACCGTGGTAACATCAATCTGCATGTGCCTTACCCCATGGTTAATTATTATAAGAATACGTCGTTAGGCTCATCCTTCAAGTCAGTTGACGGTAACGCCTGGGACATTTATTCTGGGTACCTGTTTTTTACTGTGACAAGCACTGAGCCTTACTCCGACCCCAATAATACTGTCAATTACGATGGTGGACAGGCGAAACTAGTGCATGGCCAATCGGTACATGTCAATAATAAGTACAATTTCTATGGTATCGAAATTTCCCATTCTTTAAATGTTGGGGGCGCCCTTTATTGCCCTACTGCCATTGAAAAGAACTACTATGAAGTTCTGAAACAAAATTCTTCAACTGAAAATATTATTTATTATGGACACACAATTAAGGAGGTCGAGGACTCGGCATTCTACAACTGCCAATACTTGAAAATCAGCAATGGCTCGTTAGACCATCTTAAAACTATAGGCAAGGCGGCATTCTCTAAAACCACTAATCTAACGTCAATGAGCTTTAGTGACGTGGAAGTGATCAAAGAATATGCCTTTGACCACTCGGTGCTCAGCGGCGACATTGAGCTGCCTAAGATACGTAATGTAGGTCTCAATGCGTTCTTCCACTGCCCCGGCATCACAAGCATGACTTTCTACGGCGCTCCCACACTGACCACGGCATGCTTTGGCTACAATGCCGACGGATGCCTCTACTTTGTGGACGCCTCGCAGTACTATCGCCTCACTCATCAGCAATACACATGGTACATCAGTGACGACATGACGACCGCCGATGAACGTATGCGCCCCTTTGTGAAACTGGACAATGACACTCGCATCTTCTCGTGCCATAAGAGTGTGGAACAGCCTGCCGGTGGCAGCTTCTACACTATACCGTCGTATGACGCATCAAAGAATCGTCTCACCACGTCGAAATGGAACGGTGCCATTCCAGCTTCTACAGCAATGCTCATGAAGGGGACCAAGGGACACGTCTATAAGTTTAAGAATTTAGGAACATCGACCGAGACACCCACCAACATACTGGTGCCGGTGATAAAAGATTATTTCGTGAACACCGTCGGTGGCTACCTCTACAACGAGCAAACCCACCAGTTCGATTATGACACTGGCAACGAAGTGAGCCCGTACAGCACGATAGAGCCAAGTTATGGCTACCTGACAATCAACACTCCACAGAATCATGTGAACATCGACTTGTTCGACGGTGGTACGATTCCTGGCGATGTGAACGGCGACGGTGCTGTGAATGTGACCGACGTCACCACGCTGGTGAACATGATTCTGGGCGTTGTACCTAAGGACATGGCGCGTGCCGATGTGAATGGCGACGGCAATGTGAATGTGAGTGACGTGACGACTCTGGTTAATATCATCCTGGGCGTCGGCTGACATTAAGCCCAAGTAGGTCATTAGGCCGAAAAGGTTAGCTTTTAGACACTGAAAAGGTTAGTTTTTAGATACTGACCCACTCTAAATCAAGGGAGCGAATTGATTTTCGCTCCCTTGATTTTTCTTCGTTAACTCTCTCAATTAGAGTTAACCTCGGTCCTGCCCCATCTTAACCGATTCTGAGCATGGCATGGCCCATTTCCTCGGCCACCGACTCGAGCGTGTAGCCCAGAGGTTCAAGGGCGGCCTCCAGTTCTTCCAGTTTGCAGCCTCCGCTTTCAAACTTGCGGAACTGCTCTATGGCCTTGTGCAGTTTGTCGGGAATCTGCGAGCCGCCATTCACATTGGAACGGGCAAAGTCGCGAGGCACGGTGAACTGGTCATAAATCTTCACCTCCTGGCGGCAACCCTCCATCATTTCGCCGATGGCATCGGCCTGCTTAGCCAACTTTTCGACCGGGTCCTTGATGTTCTCGGCGTCGGCAAACATCTTTCGGCCGTGTTCAAAGCGTTCTTTGCCCTTGAATTCCACTGCCTTGCTCACCTGGTGAGGATCGCTGAGAGCCTTGCCATGTTCCTTTGCGAGCATCTTCTCCACATCGTAGCCATAGCTTTCCGGATTACTCACCTCGTTCTGGATAATGGTCTGGTCCATCTTCTGGCCATAGCGCGACTCAATCTTCTCCTTGAGTTTCACCGGGGCATCTTCAGTGCCTTTCTTAAAGCCGCCTGTCGACTCCTCGTAGAATTTCTCTTTATAAATCTTATCTACCAACGCCTCGTCATCGATGGTCTTCCACACGCCGTCATCGTCAAGATACTGGTAGGTGGAGTCGCGGTCCATGGTGATGGTCTTGCCTTCTTTCAAGTCGGTGCGGGTCTTGCTCGACATGTTCTTGTGCCTAATTTTCTTGCCGCCCATCTGCTTCGACAACTCCGTTTCCACGGCTGCGTCGGTGCGGGCATACAAGTCCTCGAGATGGCCGTTGAAGTCTCTACGGGTCAGGTCGAATGTACTGCCCTTCTGCTTGAGCAGGTACATCGTCTGCTTGTCGCCCTGGCACTTCATGATCAGATTGTCACGCAGTTTCAGGTTCTCGGGAGTGGGATTGGCACGATACATCTCGCAGGCGGCGCGCAAGTCTTGCACATTCTGTCTGGCGCGTGCTCTGCCAAAGTTGGTCGCCTCGTCCAGGTCATAGCCACCCTTGTTCTTGGGGTTAAGCTCAGCCTGCTTCAGGCGCGTCTCGGCATCAATTTTGGCATTTATCGACTTGTTGTTGAACAGGTGAATTTCCTTGGTGAGATAGCTCAGCTTCGACTTCGACCAGAACTGCTGCACATTGATGCCGGTCAGTTCGTTGAACGCCTTATTCATATTCTCCTTGGTCAAGCCCATCTTATTTGCCTTGGCAAAGCCTCGCTTGAATATCTCGCCCATGATGGCTTCGCGCAGCACCACCTTGGCACCCACGCACCAGCCTTCCAGGATGCTGTCGCCACCGGCTTCCACATAGTCGCGCATGTCGCCCAGCACTTCCACCACGGTGAATGCCACGCTCACCCACGGCGCAAACACGCCAATGAAGATACCGCTCACAAGGCCCATGTTTTGCTGCACTGTGCGTGCCGCATCGAACCATGCCATGATGAACATGCGCATGTCGTCGGCAAAGGTAATGGGAGGTCCGGGATCCTCGTTGGCACCGGCTTTCTTGCCCGAATACACATCGTTGTAGGTGCGCACCACCGTCTGGATGCTCTTCTTGTCATAACCGAACGCCCGTTCCTCGTCTTCCTCATAGCTCTTGAGAAGCAGGTCGATGTATTTGAGCAGCGGGAACAGGTTTTCCACCATTCTGTGGCGATATATTTCGCTCGCGATGTGTTCCAGACGCTCCGTGATGCGTTGGTCTTCCTTGATAGCGGCGGCCCAGTCGCGGTTGTCGGCAAACTGTCTCACCGGTTGTGAGCACAGTCGCACGCCCACCTCTGTCTCATACTCGCGGTCTTCATGTTTCACCTTTATCTTTATAGTCGCACTCAAGCGGTTGGGTGCTGCCAGCATGTGGCTGCAACAGCGCAACCAGCAGATGCGGCCATTTTGCGGGTCGATTGCCGTGGTGGGCTGAATCTGCATACCCAGTTTGTCGACCATCTCCTGTTTTTCAGCATCCTTGGCGGTCACCTTGAAACCCACTTTCTTGGTCTTTTCGTCATAGTAAGGTATGGGATAGAGCTTGAGCAACTGGTTTTTCTCGTCGTCATATTCATAGAGCATCAAGCACAGGCGCGTTTCGGCAGGCACATAGAATCGGCCCTGCGAGTTCACGCCAATGCGGCTTTGCTTGTGGTTGAGCGGCTCATATTCCTCAATGAAGCACTTCACATCTTTCACCTTGATTTGCAAGCCCATGAAGTAGCGCAGCAGCGGCAATTCGCCCTTCACTTTAAGGCCGTTGTTGCGCTGTGCGGTAACCTCCAGTTTGTAGTCAATGTGCTTGCCCGGAACGCCGGGATTAGCCTTCTCATCCTGCAGCATGTCGGTAATGATGGCATAATGCATCTGCTCCTTCTCGCGCCACTCCACTCGCACGTTATAGTCCTTACTGGGTTTGCCCTGATAACTGACTACAGCCTCCACGGGATCCTTGAGCGGATCGATGCCCACCACCACAAAGGGCAGTTCCACATCCTTCTTGTAGAAGGCCGGCATCGTGAGGTTATCCTGTCCAAACAGCACTTCGCCGCTCGCCACCTTGAAGTGGAGCCGGTTGGTGTAGCTACCCATTTCGTTACCCATGAAGAAAGTGACGATGCCCTCCTCGGGCGCATTGGGTTGCTCGGGCGCGCCGACCCATGCCGTGCGCCACTCGCCGTACATGCCGCCGTCTTTCACCATCAAGTAATTGTCACCGGAGGTAATCTGTATCATCGCTGTCAGCGCGGGGTCGGTGTAGTCGCCGGTCTTCGGGTCTTTGCGCACCACCTTGGCAAACACCTGTTGCGGCGCGTCGCCCACGAGCAGCGTGTCGCCGAATGCCTTGTAAATGACCAGCTCACACGGAGTATTGTCTTGTGGCTCGTCGTCATCGTCGCCTTTACGGCGGCGCGTTGCAGCATAGCCCCCTATGGCGGCTATCACGCTGGCGGGGATGGCATAGGGCCACGGACCGCCAAAGTCCCACGCATCGTTGTCTTCCTCGTAGTGGGCACCCTCTTCGTCGGTGAATGTGCCATTATAGCCCGATTGCTCCTCTTCAGACGCTGTCGGGGGTACGGCGGCCGCTGCAGTTTCATCGACCAATAGATATACCACTACAATCAGATTTTGCACACCCGGATAATCATGTAATGGTACTCCTTTTGCCTTGTTGCCGTCCCACATGCCGCCGGCACTCATCCTAAAACAGTAAAGCCCGGAGCTTCCCACCTTATATTCTGCATCAACAATAGGCATTTGCCCCAACGAGAAGTCCTTCACGATTTGGCCTGAAAGTTCAGTAAGATCTTCGGTGAAATAGCCGCTTACCGAATAAGGTGTAAAAGTGGCGCGGTAGCCATAGTATTTGGGATGGAGCGACCCTGATGCGCTGGTCATGGCCAGGCGGAATCGCACAGTTGTCCCCGGTCTGACTTTCCCTCGGTAAGTTATCGTGTGTTTCACCGGTCGTGCCTCGCTTCTCTCCACCTGCTCTAAATCGACTCCTCCGATAGAATAATTGTAAGACACGGTGTAGGTCAGGTTCCCTTTTTCCGGATTATTAGCGTGGCTTGTGAACTGCTCCGACCTTGACTGGCCTGAATGATAACTACCCTTAATGGTTACTTCACTTTTTTTCCAGCCATACTCGTCGCGCTCCTCGTCTTGAGACAGAACCGGTTGCAAGCCGGACATCAACATTACAAGGCCCAGCAGGAGTAGGCGTTTCCGGCCTCGATGGCAATGATTTATATAATGAATTAAATTTTTCATAAGGCACTGGATTTTATTTGGTTAATTGCGTGATGACCCAAGCGAGAATGGTAATGACGGGTATCAAGAACCACATCCAGGCATATTTACCTTTCGTAGCGGTTTTGACGGCCGACGCGCCCATTTGGGCGGCCGACGACAAACCTGTAGGTGCTTGCCAGGTTGAGAGAACCGTCTCGCCTTGCGCCTGCGGTGCCATCACATCGACAGCTCCGGTGAACTGCCTCAGCACTTGGGTGGCAGCCTGTTGCGCCGCACCGGTTGCCATCGCCTTCACATCAGGAACGTTAGGGATTGATGGTACATTTGGGACGGGGATTGGCTGTGACACGATTTCTACGCCCGACTGCCCTTGAGTCATAGCAGACGGAATGGGTGGCACAGCACCCTGTTGAACGGGTGGAGGTGCCGCTTGTGGCATGGGCGGGAACGGAGTGCCGCACACGGGACACATCATGGTGCCATCGGGGGCATTATTTCCACATCTTGAACAAATTGCCATATCTATTTCGTTTTTTGGTTAATATTCTTAGGGTTTAATGGTATATATATTGCAAATTTATAACAAATGTACCACATTTCCAAACCAAATCGTCATCACTATCATTTCCGGCGCAAAATTTTTCGCTTCGCAGCAGTCTCCCGGATGGTTGCTTTCAATGTTTGGTTTCATTAGGAAGTGTAGGAAAGGTGAATTTTTTTGGAAAGGTGGGAAAGGCGGGAATCTTGGGAAAGATGGGAAATCGTGGAATTTGCCGGCTAGCATGGTGCGTCGTTGTACTGCTTTCGTGAAAGTTTGTACTGCTTTCGTGAAAGTTTGTACTGCTTTCGTGAGAATACTGTGTACTTTCGTTAGTGGTTTTTTGTGTACTTTCGTGCGGTAAGTCTAAAAGGAAAACTATGTCAATGAACGTGGGTTTGCGGCAAAGATAGAATAGACTGCTAGCTAAGACAATGATATTAACACATATTGTTGGGGTCGCCGCCGGCGACGGGGGAGCAGGGGCATCAACACCCCCTTTGATGATTGTGGTGCTCGCTACTGCTTGCTTCGCAATCATCAAAAGTGGCACTCAAAGGGCATCCTCGAGGGTGCTTTGCAAGTTGTCGCCCCGATGGGGCTAAGGGGTTAGTGGGTGGCGTTAAACAGGGGTTTCGCTCGCAAGCTCACTCCACCCCTGCCTATTCGCTTAACGCTCCTAACGGAGCTGCGTTATGTTACACCATCATCCCGAGCACTTCGTGGTTGCATGGTCTTTCGCACAAAGTCGGGCCTCCAACCCGCTTGGCCTCTTCGAGGACTTTTTCAATCGTTTTGCAACACCCTCTGTGCAGTGACAGCGGAGAAAAGTGAGGGACGGTGTTGTAAAAATTAGACTTTAAAATTGCACAAAATGTTTGCAAATTTAAAATCTGTCACAAAGAAATTAAGGGAAAACAAGGAAATGAATTGGCATTTTGATATTTTTTATTTAACTTTGTAAGTTAAACTTAAAAATAGAACGAACTATTAATAATAATATGGAAGACAACGAAATCAAGATTCCGGCCGAATTTGCCGATATAGCGCCCATTAGCGACAAGGAGTTTCACAACGAGATGTCAATTCTGGTTGAGGAACCCATGTTCAAGCACGTCATCAGAATGGTGTTGCCCGACTATAAGTACAACCAACTCAAGCACATCCTGCTCGCTCTGAACACCAAGCAGGAGTTTCAGGTGAAAGTGATGAAGCCCTTTGTCGACGGCATCATCAAGAAGACCGCATCGGGGCTGAGCAACAGCGGACTTGACCAACTTGACCCCAAGACGCCGTACACGTTCATCACCAACCACCGCGACATCGTGCTTGACTCGGCACAGTTGAGTTACACACTCGTGAGCGCCGGACGCGACACCTGCGAGATTGCCATCGGCAACAATCTGCTTGCCTACGACTGGATTAACAAACTCGTGAGACTGAACAAGAGTTTCATCGTCAAGCGTAATTTGGGCCGACTGCAGACGCTCGCCGCCGCCATCCAGTTGTCAAGCTACATTCACTTTGCCATCACACAGAAGAACAGTTCGGTGTGGATTGCGCAGCGCGAAGGCCGATGCAAGGACAGCAATGACCGCACCCAAGAGAGTCTGCTCAAGATGCTCACCTATGGCAACCGCGACAAGTCGTTTATTGAGAGCCTTAAGGAACTCAACATCGCGCCCGTCGCCATCAGCTATGAGTATGACCCGAACGACTATCTCAAGGCCAAGGAGTTCCTATTCAAGAGCAAGGACCCCAACTTCAAGAAATCGCAAGACGACGACCTGGAGAGCATGCGCATAGGGATCATGGGATTCAAAGGGCAGGTGCACTACGCCTTCACCCCGTGCATCAACGAACAACTCGACAACATTCCTGCCGACCTCGACAAATTCCTGGTGCTACGCCGCGTGTGCAACATCATTGACAACGCCATTCACTGCAACTACAAGATATTCAAGACCAACTACATGGCACACGACATGCTCTTCGATGACAAACAGTTTGCCGACAAATACACACCTGAAGAGCTTGACGAGTTCAAGAAATACTTGAGTGAGCAAATCAACAAGGCATCAAAGGAACTCAACGACTTTGACCGGTACTATATGTTCTACCGCATGTTGCAAATGTATTCTAATCCGCTCACCAATCAACTGGAGGCTCTCAAATAACCCCCTGCAAGTATTATGAAACTGTTTTTCATTCCGCTCATCGTTGCATTGCTGGTCATTATTGCCCTCGACTGGTTCATCTATCGGAGGCTAAAGAAGTCGCAACGATGGAAAAAAGGATGGCGACGCGCTCATGTGGCCACCGCAGTGCCCTTGACGGCCGGCATGATTTGCTTGCCATTCATCCCGCACGGTGGCCTGAGTAACGAGGTGCTGCTAGCCATCATGTGGTTTCTGTTTATCTTTTACCCATTTGTTGCCATCAAGTATTTCGCACTCGCCATCTACTCACTCTCATGGATTAAGTCACTGCCTGAGCGAGGCAAGAAATTCGTGCGATTTGCTTCTATCGCCTCAGCGGTGATATTGGTGGCCATCCTCATCTTTTCAGCGGTGGTCACCCCCTATAGGTATGAAGTGAACCGTGTGACCATTGAGTTTGACAATCTGCCGAAAGATTTCGACGGCTACACCATTGCCCAGTTCAGCGACGCACACCTGGGCACCTATGGCACCGATACCGCCTTTGTTGCGCAATATATCAATGCCATCAATAGTCTCAAGCCTAACCTGATATGCTTCACAGGCGACCTGGTGAACCAGCGCACCAGCGAGGCCAAGCCTTATACGGGCCAACTCAAGCGCCTCCATGCCCCTGACGGCGTGCTATCTATTCTGGGCAACCATGACTACGACGACTACTCTGACTGGGACACGCCCCGGGAAAAGTCCGCCGACCGGCAAGCCCTACGCACGCTTCAAGAGCAATGCGGCTGGACGCTCGTTGACAACACCCACCTCTTTATCAAGCATGGCAACGACAGCATCGCCATCATTGGCATGGGCAACTTTGCCGGCAGTAGCAAGCACAACCCCACCTACGGAAAACTTGAAAGTTCCTACCCCAACGTGAACGACAGTTGCTTCAAGATTTTGCTGCAACACAATCCTGAGGCGTGGCGGCAAATCATAGTGGGTAAAACCAACATTGACCTCACCCTGGCCGGTCACACCCATGCTATGCAGATTATGTTCAAGATTTTCGGGCACAGACTCTCTCCGGCCCGCTTCAAGTTTAAGGAATGGGGAGGGCTCTACAGCGAGGGTCGTCAGCAATTGTATGTGAACATAGGTATGGGTATGGTAGGAATCCCCATGCGCGTGGGCGCTACTCCCGAAATCACCCTCATCACCCTAAAACGCAAATAACCCGATTTTTCTAAGTATTCCAAGTATCCCGCTCAACACTATGGCCGACAAGATTTCAACCCTCATCTCTCAAGAACTCAACTTGCCGCTCAACCAGGTAGCCAACACCGTGAGCCTGCTGCGCGACGACAACTCCATACCCTTCATCAGCCGCTATCGCAAGGAGGCCACCGGCGGACTCGATGAACAAGCCATCCAGTCTATTGACCAAACGCTCAAATACTACGAGGAACTGCAGAAACGCAAGGCCACCATCATCAAGACCATTGAGGCGCAAGGTCAGCTCACCGAGGAGTTGTCGGCACGCATCATGAACTGCTATGATGCCAACACCCTTGAGGACATCTACCTGCCCTACAAACCCAAACGGCGCACTCGCGCTCAAGTAGCACGAGAGCATGGTCTGGAGCCGCTCGCCAAAATCATCATGGCACAGCACAATGATGACATTGAAGCTCGCGCGCAGCGTTTCGTGAACGACGATGTGCCCAATGCGCAAGAGGCCATCAGCGGTGCGCAGGACATCATTGCCGAGTGGGTCAGCGAGAACCAAAGTGTGCGTAACAGCGTGCGCCGCAGTTTCCGCCAGGAGGCCCGACTCACATCGCACTACATCAAGGGCAAGGAAATTGAGGGACGCAAATACGAGAACTACTACGAGTATTCTCAGCCCCTGCGCCGCGTTTCGTCCCATCAGTTGCTCGCCATCAGGCGAGGTGAGAACGAGGGATTTCTCAAGGTCTCAATCGACATTGACGACGACCGCGCTATTGACAACGTGTGCCGCATCGTAGTCAAGGGACACAACCGGGCGGCGCAACTGGTCGAGGAGGCAGCCGAAGACAGTTTCAAGCGCCTCATTCGCCCGTCGATTGAGACGGAGTTTGCCGCGCAATCCAAGGCCAAGGCCGACGAGCAAGCCATTGATATGTTTGCGCAAAACGCCCGCCAGTTGCTCTTTGCCCCGCCACTGGGTCACAAGCGCATCCTTGCCATTGACCCGGGATTCAGGACCGGCTGCAAAGTGGTGTGCCTCGATGAGCAGGGAAACCTGCTACATAACGATGTCATCTACCCCACCGCACCGGCCTACGACACCGAGGGAGCCACACGAAAGATTCACCACCTGGTGGAGGTGTACAAGATACAAGCCATCGCGCTAGGCAACGGAACCGCGAGCCGTGAGACCGAGCGTTTCATCAAGCGCATTCGTTTCCGCTCGCCCATTGATGTGTTCGTGGTGAGCGAGGACGGTGCCTCCATCTACTCGGCATCGCAGATTGCGCGTGACGAATTCCCCGACAAGGATGTTACCGTGCGCGGAGCCGTCTCCATTGGCCGCCGACTGCTCGACCCGCTCGCCGAATTGGTCAAAATCGACCCAAAATCCATCGGTGTGGGTCAGTACCAGCACGATGTGGACCAAAACAGGCTCAAGGACGCACTCACCTTCACCGTTGAGAGTTGTGTCAACAGCGTGGGCGTGAACATCAACACCGCATCCAAGGAGTTGCTCACCTATGTCTCCGGACTCGGTCCCGCACTGGCTCAGAACATCGTCAACTATCGGGCGCAGAATGGCGACTTCACCTCACGCAACGACATTATGAAAGTGCCCAAAATAGGCATCAAGACCTTTACGCAGGCCGCCGGATTCCTGCGCGTGCCTGAGAGCGACAACCCGCTCGACAACTCGGCCGTGCATCCCGAGCGTTACGACCTGGTCAAGCAAATGGCCAAGGATTGCGGATGCTCCGTGGCCGAACTCATCAGCGACAAGAGCCGTCAGCAAAAAATTGACATTAATCGCTATGTGACCGACGAAGTGGGTCTCCCCACCCTCGTTGACATCATGAAGGAACTTGAGAAACCCGGCCGCGACCCTCGCTCGACCGTCCAAACGCTGGAGTTTGACGAGAATGTGCAAGATATCAAGGACCTGCAGCCCGGCATGGAACTCAACGGCATCGTCAGGAATATCACCCAGTTTGGTGCTTTTGTGGACATCGGTGTGCATGAGAGCGGACTCGTGCACGTGTCGCAAATGAGCGACCGACGCGTTGAGAGTCCCGCTAAATTTCTCAAGATACATCAGCACGTGCGCGTCCGCGTCAAGGACGTTGACCTGGAGCGCAAGCGCATCGCCCTCACGATGAAAGGCGTGGAACAACCTCATTGACAACACTCATGCGCATCACCTGCATAGGACATAGCGGATTTGCCATCGAAACCCAAGATGCGACTCTCATCTTTGACTACTATCACGATGAGACACAAGCACTCACACCCATTCTTGAACGGGCAAAACGCATCTTTGTCTTCGTGAGCCACGGACATCAGGACCACTTGAATCGCGATGTGATTCTTGACTGGCACAAACAATATCCCGTCAGACAGTATATCATGGCCAACGAATGCCGGCACAAGATTCGCCACGCCATGAAAACCAACCCGCTACCTGCCACTTTTATACATCACGACGAGGGCTACACTTGCCCTGAACTGACGGTGCACGCTTTCGACTCGACCGATACAGGCGTCTGCTTCGTCATCAGCGTCAACGGTTACACCATATTCCATGCCGGCGACTTCAACTGCTGGCACTGGAAAGACAACTCTACCCCGCAAGAGGTGAAGAAGGCCGTGGGCGATTTCCGCGCCATCTTGCGCAAAATCGCAGCCTACGCTCCGCACATCGACGTCGCCATGTTCCCGGTCGATCCGGGCATGGGGTCAGACTTTGCCATGGGCGCGCGCGAGTTTGTTCATGCCACTGAGGTTGACTTGTTCATTCCCATGCACATGTGGGGACGCGACGAGCAGGCCACGCAATTCGAGCTTTACCGCAACTCACAGCACGGCGACTACCGGCACTTGAAACCCGGGCAGAGCATCACTACTAAATGATTGTAAATGAAAAATGATATTTATTGACTATGAGCCCAAGCGACAATAACACCCCTCGACCCCGCATCACCAAGAACACCATCATCATTCGCAGCGTTGCGGTTGTGCTGCTTATTGCAGCGATTGCCTACATTGTTCTACCCTTAGACTTCGATAGCAAGGGCGCAATAGGCTACATTGACGACTTCTTCATCTTCATGGGAGCCTTCACGCTACTGCGTGCCAGCCTGACCAAACCCGAACGGAAATTTGTCAAGCGACAACTCTACATGATTAGCGCATCGTGCTTCCTGCTGGGGTTGTTGTGGCTTGCTATCCTCTGCTTTATCTAAACTTCTACCGGAGTCAGCGTCAATTCTTGACACGGCTCACCGTGGCATCATAGTCGGCACCGCCCCGCACCAGGCGTTTTCCCTCCTTGTATTTCGGCGACAGCACATCGTGCTCGGTGCGGTAGTAGCTATTGCGCACACGACCCAGGTTCATCAGCAGTTGAGGAAGGTCGTCGAGCGACGCCTTGCGGTTAGCGGCAGCACGGAGCCGCTCTACTTGCTCGGGATAACGGGCTTGGAAAGCACTGGAGCACCACACCATCATGGGCACGCCATATTGCAGTTCCATGGCCTCAGGTGGTGCCGAACCGCCCTCGTCCCGACCCGTAAAGTCACGCACATCATACATTTCCTCGCCATGGTCAGAGAAATACACCAGCACCGCACACGACCCGCGCAACAAGTCGAGCAGACGTCCCAGCACATAGTCGTTATAATAAGTAGCATTGTCGTAGTGCGCTATCTCTTCGCGTTTTGATTGAGTTAGCCAGCGGCCGCCACTTGGCACATGGGCGGCGCTGAAGCGTTTAAATGCGGCCTTGTCGGGGTAACGGCTCGAGGCCGCCATGTGCTGGCCCATGAGGTGGAACATGGAGAGCGAGAGGCGCTGCGCCATGACCTTGCCATGCGCCGCTTGCTTGTAAGAGTCAATTAACTCCTCATCATAGTTATATCGGTGGTCATTCTCCAAGTCATAACTATAGCGCCTCATGTGACTGCTATGAGTAATGGAGCCCAACGAAAAGTCGAAGATATCGACCTTGCCGGCATCCCACTGATTGTCCCAATAGGTCACATAGTAGCCGGCCTGCTTGAACAACGCCGGGAAGAACGGATAGTCGCACCAGCGTTCACCGCTTGCCTCGTGGTTGGTGCTCAACACCTGCTTGAGCGATTCGCTGGTGGTGTTGAATGGTGCAATCACATCTTCGAGCAAGAACAAGTTTCCCGCCTCACGCTCCGCGCTCAAACGGGGTGTTGTGGGTAGGCTATAGCCGTAAACACCGGCATGACGCTTGATGTAGGACTCCCCTATCACAACCACCAGATGCAGCGTATCAGTCTCCTCGCATAGTCCGCGCTGACGCATGGCTCGCTCAGTAACGGCATATTCCTTATCGGCATCCTTATCGACCTGACGCACGGTCAATACCGCATTGGTCAGTGTCGACAACGGATCAGTGGGGCCATAACGGTAGTAAGCATAAATCTCGCCCACCTCCACCGTGGGTCTGAACAGCCAGGCCTGCTTCACCACTTGAACGGCTCCGTAGGGCAACAGCAGCAAGAGCAACACCGCCAGCAGCCATCGTTCCCAGCCTTTGGCAAACCAATGCTTGACGCGTGGTAGCCAGCGCTCACCACACAATATCACCACCACGCACACCGCTATATATAGATAGGCCTTGACAGTGCCGGCGCTAAACGCATACAAGCCCACAAACTCACCCGCCTCGCTACCATTGGTTTCCACTATGGCTTGCAACATCACCGGCGAGAAATCGGCCATGAAATTATACTTCACAAACTGCACCACAAACTTCAGTAGCAGTGCCAACGCATAGCACACCGGCTTCGCCCACTTGAAACGAGCGACAAGGCAGGTGAGCAAATACACCACCAGTGTCACCACTCCCAGTGAACTCAAGCCTTTCCACAGCCCCATATTATTTCCTATAACCAGGTTATGGGCAACCTGCAGCACATAGCCTAAGCCGAAAAGTAACAGTAAGAACACAAAGAAAAACGGTGTCCGCGACACAGGCCGCAACATCACATCACGCACTGAGGTGAGCCACCGCCACACTTTATGTTCACTCCGTTTCATTCAGCAGGTGTAATTTCACGGGTGATGGTAAACTGCTCCTTGCCGTTGAGCGATGCGACGGCCTTTACCCAAGCGCCATTCTCGCCCTGTGTGTACACATAAGTCCATTTATCAGTAACCTTACCCTTCTCAATGTCGATTTGGGTAGCACGATTGTCATCATATTTCAGGAACTTCATGGTCTGCTTGGGACCCGTCTCGGTGCGCACCTTGCCGCTCTTGTAGGTTGAGGTCACGGTCTTTCCGTCAGCGTCAGTTTGCTTACGTTCCTCAATGCGGCCTCGCTCGTCGAAGGTGTACATCACCACCGTTCCGTCAGAGCACTTGAGCATTGACAAGCGGCCCGTAGCGCGGTCATAACTGCAACTGTAGCTGTAGCGCTTGCCTCCCTCGGTCTTGCTCACGGGATAGAAACCATGCCGGGGGTCAAAGTCGTAACTGTACTCTACCTTCTTGTTCAGATAGCCGTCGTAGTGCTCGGTGAGCAGTCCTTGCGCATTAAACACAAAACTGTTAGTGAACGACTTTCCTTTCACCTGCTTCACTTGCTCGACCACGCGGCCGGTAGCACCCCCGAAGTTCAGTTTCAGACTCATGAAACGATAGGAGTGGGTGGGCAAGTTAATCAGGTTATCATAGACCATAAACACATGGTTTTCAATCTCGCGTCGGGTGCTTGCGGCATAGCGGTCAAGTTCGGCAAGGGTAACGTTGCTGTTCACCAGTTGGGCATTTTGCACCGTTTCCAGATTGCGTTGAGCCTGTGCCACCAGCGTCTGCGCCTCAGGTCGGCTCCGGTAAGAGTCTATAAACTTCTTCCACGACTGCACGGTGCCCTCTTTCTCGGCATCTTCATAGTCATATTGAAGAGTCAGTGCTTTAGCCTTCTCCACCAGTGGAGACTCGGGATAGTCACGCATGTAGTTGCGACAACCTTGCGCACTGGTACAGCGGTTCTTGAAGTCAATCTCAGCCAGTTTCGCGCGGGCCTTGCCATAAGAAGGGTTCGTTTCGTCAATGACAGTGAGCAACCTGCGGTATTCATGCTCATTATCATGGGCAAAGGTGGCTTCAATGAGCCGATTCTCCACGATTTTCTCAATCACGTCGGTCGACAGTTCTATGCCGTCGCTTGCCAGGAACTCGTTGGCTGCTTCCAAACCCTCACCACGCACATAGATGTTGCGCACCAGTGTCATAGCCTGCCAGGGGTCGCATGGGAGCGAGACTTTCTTGCCGGTTCCTTCGGGACGAGCCAGTTGCAAGGCGTCGCTCAAGTCCAGCAGCACCTGAATTTCGGGTGATGTGGCTTGCGTGAGTTTTTGACGCTGCGCCCACGCATGGTCAAACTCGTTCTTCACGATTGACCTAAATACTTTGGTCATTGTCTCCATACCATTGCCCGCCGCGGCACACACCATGCCTGCGAACATAAATATTGCGATAACCGATATCAATTTCTTTTTCATCTTCAATTGGGTTTAATCGCACAAAATTAGTAAAATTAGCCCTATGCACCAAAACAAAAAATCCCTAATGAATCCTCAAAAATGATTGTACTGCGTTGGGGCGAGTGGTGCTGCCTAACGGCACCGCACGCCACTTCGTGACTCGTGCTGCACCATCTCCCCGAGCACTTCGTGGTTCGTGGTTTATTGTACCGCGTTCGATAACGTTTTTGTGTACTTTCGTGCGGCTGAATAGTGTTCACTCAATGTTGAGAAAAGCTTCAATGCTCTTCGAGCACCGCATAGATGCGCTTTTCCGTAAAAAAATGATGATGAAGCGGTTATCATTTGCTGCCGCCCAGACGGGCTTTCTCGTCGCTACCCGCCTCGCTGCCGGCCACCTCGTTCTTCCTGAACATGCCCTTTGCTCCAGCACGCAAGATGATTCAGGCCGGACTGCCTATGGCCATCGCCAGCGACTACAATCCTGGCTCTACGCCCAGCGGCGACATGAAGTTTGCCGTTTCGCTCGCCTGCATCAAGATGCGTCTGCAACCCGCCGAGGCGCTCAATGCCGCCACCATCAACGGTGCAGCCGCCATGGGGTTGAGCAAGAACTATGGTTCGATTGCACTGGGCAAGGTTGCCAACTTCTATGTCACGCAGCCTATCCCCTCGATCGACTTCATCCCCTACGCCTACACTACGCCCATCATCCGGAACATTTTCTTGAGCGGTGAGCAAATTGCTCGCGAGTAACACTGCGAGAGATTCTACTTAATTACAATAGGGGGCGCTGGAAAACATTTTCAGTGCCCTATTTGTTATGGTGATTTTTGGGTAAAGACTTGCAGTTTTTTCAAGTAAATAACTATATTTGCGACCGAAACGGGTTTAACTTCATTAAATGCAATTGCAATGAATATCACCATTATTGGAGCAGGCGCCCTGGGGTCACACCTGGCAAGGTATCTCTCTGAAGAGCATCTCGACATCTACATCGTGGACCGAGACATCACCAAACTCTCGATGCTCGACTCTGAGAACAACCTGATGACGGTAGTGGGCGACGCCATCGACCTGAATGTGCTCAGACAAGCAAAAACCGGCTCTTGCGACCTATTTATCGCAGTGACCGAGGTGGCCGAACGCAACTTTGTGGCATGCGGACTCGCCAAATCAATCGGAGCCAAGATGACGGTGGCACGCGTGGACCGCAGCGACTACCTGTTGCCGCAAAACCAAGAGGTCGTCAAACGCATGGGCGTTGACAATGTCATTTTTCCTGAGTATCTGCTCTCGCAAAGCATCATCGAGTCGCTGCGCCATTCCTGGGCCAGCAGCTGGTATGAGTTCAACAAGGGTGAAATCGTGCTGCTGGGCGTGAGACTCGAGCCCGAAGCCCCGCTGGCAGGCAAATATCTGCGCGAACTGGCCTCAATCAACCGCACCTTCCATGTCACAGCCATTCGCAGGGCACAGACCACCCTCATCCCCAAGGGTAATCACCAGTTGCTGCCCAACGACATACTCTACATAGCCACCACACCGACCAATCTCAACGATGTGGCACAACTCACCGGAAAAACGCAGCGCAACATCTCGCGCGTGGTGATGGCAGGAGGCGGCAGCACTACCGCCCTCACTGTGACCAGCGCTGCCAACGAATTTGATTTCACGGTGATTGAAGGCGACATGAACAATTGCCAGTGGCTCATAGGCCAGACGCACAAGTGCAATGTGATTCATGGCGAACCTACCGAAATCGAGGCCCTTGTAGAAGCCGGCACCGAAAATGCCGACGCGTTTGTAGCACTCACGAAAACCGCATCCGAGAATGTGCTCACCTGCCTGCTTGCCTCCGACCTTGGATCAGCCAAAACCATGGCCGAAGTCGACCGCAAGCAGTTTGTGAACATGGCCGAGTCGTTCCAGATCGACACCATACTCAACCGCCAGATGCTGGTGGCCAACGCTGTGTTCCAACTGCTCATCGACGCCGGAGCAGCCTCGACCAAGTGCCTGGCCCTGCCCGATGCCGAGGTGGTGAAACTTGAAATCAAAGCCGACTCACGACTCAACGGCGCCATCGTCAAGGACCTCAAATTGCCCGAAGAACTCACCTTTGCCGGCATCATTCGCAACGGCAAGGGCATGCTCGTGACAGGACACACGCAACTGTGCAGCGGTGACTCGGTGCTCGTGGTGTGCTTTGCCGGAGCGCTGCACAAGGCAAGAAAACTCTTCAAGTGACATGAAACGGCAGCAAAACAGCACATACGCAAGCGGCGGCATCAACTATGCGATGATTGCGCGCATTCTGGGACAACTCATGATGGTCGAGGCAGCCTTCATGCTTCTGCCCTTGCTTACCTGCCTCTTCAACCACGAGAGCGACTGGCAAGCCTTTGCCATCACCATAGGGGTGACGGTGGCTGCTGGCGCCGCACTCAATTTCCTCATCAGGCCCCAGAGCAAGAAACTGCACCGCCGCGACGGTCTGCTGCTGGCCTCGGTAGCGTGGATTGTGTTCTCACTGTTCGGCATGCTGCCCATGATGCTTTGCGCCACGCCGCTGAATGCGAGCGAAGGCTTTTTCGAGGCCATGTCGGGCTTCACCACCACCGGCGCTACCGTGATTCGCGATGTGGAGAGCTGCAGTCACGGCATACTGCTGTGGAGGGCTCTGACGCAATGGGTGGGCGGCCTGGGCATCATCATCTTCACCCTCACCTTTATCCCTGCCTTGAACAACAGCGGCAGCATCATCATGTTTCATGCCGAGGCTACGGGCATCACGCACGACAAACTGGGGGCACGCATCTCGCGCACGGCTAAGATTCTGTGGACACTCTACACCATCATCACCCTCGTTCTCATTGTGATGCTCTGGCTTGGTCCCATGAACCTTTTCGAAAGCATCTGCCAGAGTTTCACGGCCATCTCCACCGGCGGCTTCTCGACGCGCAACGACAGCATTGCCGCCTTCAACTCTCCCTATATCAAGCTGGTGCTCACCTTTTTCATGTTCCTGGGCGGCATCAGTTTCAGCCTCATCCTCGCCTCGCTCAAGAAGCGTGGCCGTGGTTTCTGGAAGAACGATGTGTTCCGCGCCTATGTCTTCATCATCGTGGCGCTCTATGCGTGCGTGGTGGTTGCCATTGTGGCCAAAGGGCACTACACCGGTTGGCAAAGCGTCACCGTCGACCCCATCTTCCACATCGTTTCGGCTATCACCTCAACGGGCTACAGCGCCGGCGACTGGGAGGGATGGGGACTGTTTGTGCTCACGCTCACCTTCCTGATGATGTGCATTGGCGCCTGCGCAGGTTCCACCACCGGTGGTCTGAAGGTCGACAGGGTGCTCTACCTCTTCAAGAATTTCACGCTTGTGGTGCAGCGCTACATCAGGCCACGCCTCATGCGTTCTATTAGCGTCAACGACCAGATTATCGACAACGAGCGAGGCAGCGAGATTTCGGCCTTCATCGCCATCTTCTTCCTGCTCATTGTGGTAGGCGGACTGGTGCTTGTGGCACAGGGGTTTCCCATCGTCGATGCCTTCTTCTCATCATTCTCGTGCGTGTCGAACAACGGACTGGGTGCTGGCGTGACCGGCATCACCGGCTCCTACGATTTCATCTCGCCATCGGGCATGTGGGTCATGTCGTTCCTCATGCTGGCGGGCCGTCTCGAGATTATCACCATCATCGCCCTCTTCGTCCCCTCGTTCTGGCGCCGCTAATCCCCCCAAAAATCACACATTTTTAAAAATTACGCATGTTTGCGTAATTTAAAAGAATGCCTCACTCTTGTTAATTGCCGACTGGCTTTGAACCGCCCTCGAGGTCGTTGTTCTGGATGGTTTTGTTGGTTTGCTTCACGCTTGCCTTGAGGGAGCCAAAACGATAGGACACCGTAAGTCTGAATTCACGCATAAACTGCCAAGCACGGTCCTGACCTGTATAGTCGCCCCGCGTTGTGTACATGGTGATTTTGTTGAACTTACTGGAATTGAAGAGGTTTGCAGTGCTCAAGCGCACTGTGAGGCGGTCATCCTTGAGGAATGAGCGCTGCAAGTTAAGGTTATAGTACAAAGTGCCTGTGTAGTGGCCATAGAGGCCATCGATACCACCACTGCGGCCGCTCAAGGCTGCGCTGAAACGCAACTTCCATGGCAGCTGCTGATTGAGCTGTGCATAGTAGAACGCCACCCATCGATTATTCTTGAGGTTAAGATCACGACTCTCGTAATTGTAATTACCCACGCTGCCATTGAGTGTGAAACTTGTGGTTGGGCCTATCGCCCACTTCACGAAACCGCTTAGGTTAAAGTATCGGCTTTTGAGAGTGTTGGCATAGGTTGAAACCAGCACATCACCATCGGTGTACTGAACACCTGTTATACGATTGTTGCTAAACGAGATGCTTGGACTGAGACTGAAGGTGAGCTTGCTGCCCATCTTCATGTAGGTCATACTGATTGAGTGGTTGAGCGAGCTGCCGAGGTGAGGATTACCAAACTTGCGGCTTGTGGGATCTT
>CAMKGM010000050.1 GCA_946412245.1 uncultured Bacteroidales bacterium | reverse complement strand
AGAACGAGAGGTTGAAATAGATGCCCATCATGATTTCGGCCGCCATGACGATGGGAACCACCTGCAGCCCCTCCCAATAGTCGGGCGCAATGATATACTTGAGGAACTCCATCCAGGCAATCACGGCAAGGAAGGCCAGCAGGGTGAAGATGATGAAGTAGCTCATCGCCTTGGCATAGGTCTCCTTGTTGTCCTTGTCCTGACTCTTGCCGAAGACGAAGGGCTCGTAGGCATAGCGGAAGGCTTGCGTGATGAGTGCCATGATCATGGCAATCTTGGCGGCTGCACCGTAGATGCCCAGTTGTGCCTTCTGGTCGGCACCCTCGTAGATGAAGGGGAACAGAATCTTGTCGGCAGTCTGGTTCAGGATGCCGGCGATGCCCAGCACCAGGATGGGCCAGCTGTAGCGCAGCATGCGCTTGAGCAGCGACTTGCTGAACACATACTTGATGCCGAACAGTTCTTTCCAGAAGAAGAATGTGATGATGCCCGTACACACCAGGTTCAGGTAGAAGGCGTAGCCCGCTCCTACCGTCGGGTCATAGATTTTGCCTATGATGTCGGGGTGCGACTTGTAGAGGTGCGGGAGCACCACAAAGTAGAGCAGGTTGAGCAGGATGTTGAGGCCGATGAAGAGCAACTTGAGGGTGGCAAACTTGATGGGTTTGCGCTTGTAACGCAGATAGGCAAAGGGGATAGCCTGGATGGCATCAAGTGCCACCACCACCGCCATGACGGCAATGTACTGCGGGTGCTGCTCATAGCCCATAGCCTGTGAAATCACAGGCAGGAATCCGAGCACCAGCGCCACAAAGGCTATTGACAAGATGGCGACGGTGATGAGTGTTGTGGAGTAGACAACTTGAGGTTTCTCGCTACTCTTGTTGGCAAATCGGAAGAAAGTCGTTTCCATGCCGAAGGTGAGAATCACCAAAATGAGTGCCGTCCAAGCATACACATTGGTGATGACGCCATAGCCGCCCGATGCGGCCGAGAGCGTCTGTGTGTAGAGCGGTACCAGCAGATAGTTGAGGAATCGCCCGAAGATGCTGCTCACGCCATAGATGGCGGTGTCTTTAGCCAGAGTTTTGAGATTTGTTGCCATAGTGTTAGCTGTTTACATCGTGTCGTTGCCAAACAGCGAGCCACTCTCGTGGGGGCGGTTGCGCTTCAGGTGCTTGTAGGCGAGTTCGGTCACTTCACGTCCGCGAGGTGTGCGCTTGATGAATCCCTCCTTAATCAAATAGGGTTCGTAGACCTCCTCCACGGTGTCCGCGTCCTCGCTCAGTGCGGTGGCTATGGTTGAGATGCCCACGGGGCCGCCATTGAACTTGTCGATGATGGTCAACAGAATCTTGTTGTCGATTTCATCGAGTCCGTACTTGTCAATGTTGAGAGCCTCGAGCGCATAGCGAGCGATGGCGGTGTCAATCTTGCCGCTGCCTTTCACTTGGGCAAAGTCGCGCACACGGCGCAGCAGCGAGTTGGCAATGCGCGGCGTGCCACGGCTTCGCAGGGCAATCTCCAGGGCCGCCTCGTCGGTAATGGGGATGTTGAGCAACCTTGCCGAGCGCTTCACGATGCTCTCAAGCACCTCATGACCGTAGTACTCCAAGTGGCAGTTGATGCTGAAGCGGGCGCGTAGCGGCGAGGTGAGCAAGCCACTGCGCGTGGTGGCACCGATGAGTGTGAAGGGAGCCAGCGTGAGCTGCACCGAGCGCGCGCCGGGTCCCTTGTCAATCATGATGTCGATGCGATAATCCTCCATCGCGCTGTAGAGATACTCCTCGACGATGGGACTCAAGCGGTGAATCTCATCAATAAAGAGCACGTCGTTCTCTTCAAGCGAGGTGAGAATGCCGGCCAGGTCGCCGGGTTTGTCAAGCACAGGGCCTGAGGTTACTTTGAACCCCACCCCCAGTTCGTTGGCTATGATGTTGCTCAGCGTGGTCTTGCCCAGACCCGGAGGTCCGTGAAACAGCGTGTGGTCCAGCGCCTCGCCGCGCATGCGTGCGGCAGCCACAAAGACCCGCAGGTTGTCGATAATCTGCTCCTGACCTGCAAAGTCGCTGAACATCACCGGTCGCAGGGCTTTTTCGAAGTCCTGGTCGGTGCGAAGCCGCTCGTTACGAATGTTGAAATCTTCGTCCATAGTGTGAGAACCGGGGTGTAAAGGGTTATTGAATTACTTCTTGTCGTCGGCTAAGCCCACGGTTTCGACCTCGAACACGATGGTCTCGTTGCCCTTGATGTCCTTCTTGCGCAGCGAGTTTATGGAGCCGGTTGCGCCGTAGGCGATGGCAGCGGGCATGATGGCATAGGCTTTAGCGCCCGGGCTCATCAGTTGCAGCAGTTCAACGAAGCCGGCAATCAAGGTGCTGTCGTTCAGTTTCATGGCAACCGGTTCGGTGCTTTGGTCAAAGACCGAGCCATCGGTGTGCATGCCCTTGTACTTCACCATCACATTGTCATTGATTTTGAAGTTGGCTCCGCTACCTTTCTTGGTGATTTTGTAAATCAAGCCTGAAGGCAGTTTTTTCAAAGCCTTGTCGGCAGCCAGCTTGTCGGCAGCAAACTTGGCACCGGCATCGCTTCGTGTCTTGAGGTTTTGGTTCTTGGCCTTGTCCAATGAGGCTTTAAAGTCTTTCTGGAGTTGCTCAATTTGCTGCTCCGAGAGTCGCTCCGAATTGCCAATGGCCGCAATGACGTTCTCGGCCACAAGTCGGTGGTCAAAGGTGACGTCGTTGTTGTTCTCAAGTTCGGCAAGTTGTTCAAGGATGACGAATCCCTGCTGAATGCCGCCCAGGAAGTTGCTGTCGACAATTGAGGTATCACACTTGAGCACGAGCTCCAGACCCTTGATAAAGGAGTCCTTGTTGAAGTATTGCTGCGAGGTCGAGTCGCTCATGATTTGAGCGGCGAGGAAGGTACCGAATCCCTTGCCGAAGTTACGGCTCATCGAGTCCTCAATGGCAGTAATCTTCATAGCGGGATAGTCTTTTTCCTTCTCGTCGGCAGCTTTGTCGCCTGTGTTGCTGTTGCAAGCGGCCAGTATCGCGGTCAGCGCAATGATAAGAAGAATCTTTTTCATGTTTCTTGAGAGATAGTGTTGGTTGTTTACTTGGCGAGAGCGATGGTCTCAATGTCAAACACGAGCACCTCGTTGGGGCCAATCACTTCGTTGCCCTGGTCGCCATATCCCAGATTGCCGGGGATGATGCAATGAGCCTTAGCGCCGGGACGCATCATCATGAGCATCTCCTTGAAACCGGGCACTACCGCGTTGACGGGGAATGTGGCGGGCTCGCCACGGTCAACCGAGCTGTCGAAGGTAGAACCGTCGATGTGCTTGCCGGTGTAGTGCAGAGTCACCTTGTCGGTTTCGGCGAATGTGGCGCCGCTACCGGGGACGGTGATTTTGTACACAAGTCCGCTTTTGGTTTGCTTCAGTTCAGGGTCGGCTTTGAGCTGCTGCTCAATGTATTGCTTTCCCTTTTGAGCGTTTTCTTGCGCCACTTTGGCTCCCTGCTCGTTCATTGCGTCGATTTGCGCGTTGAGCTCTTGCGCGGCTTTATCATCCACCTTGTTGCTGTTGCCGCATGAAGCGAAGCAGCAGGCAGCAAGGGCTACACATGCCAGGGCTATTGATTTCATAGTCTTCATTGTGGTGTGAGATAGAGGTGTTTATCGGCCTTGGTTGTAGGCACCGATACCGTGCTGAGCAGCCTTGAGGTCGGCCTCTGTAGCAAGGTTACCGGTCTCGATGTCAAAAATCAGGGTCTCGTTGCCCTTGATGCTGCGTGCGCCGCTCATGCGGTCAATGCTGCCCATTTCGCCATAAGCAAGCTTGGCGGGGATAATCACGTGAGCCTTAGCGCCCGGGCTCATGAGTTTCAGAATCTCAACAAAGCCGGGAATGAGTTGCTGCTCGCTCACAACCATGGGGACAGCCTTCTGAGCTTCGTCAAATACCGAACCGTCAATGTGTGTGCCTTTGTACTTGATCATCACGTCGTCGTCCTGCTTGAACAGTTTGCCGTTGCCTTTCTTGGTGATTTTGTACACAAGGCCGCTCTTGGTTTGCTTCAGTTCCTTGTCCTCGTTGAGCTGCTTGGTGATGTAGTCATTGCCTTCTTTGAGGGTGCGGGCCAAAGTCTGGGTGCGAGCCTTTTCAATCATCTTCTGGAGGTCGTCGCCCAGTTTCTTCATGGCATCGGGCTTGACTTCGCCCTTTTCGTCAAGTGCTTGTTCAATGCTCTTGTACACAAGGTTACGGTCGAGTTTCACGCCCTCTTGCATCTCGAGCTGCATGATTTGTCCGAACACTTGCTGACCGGCTTGCAGACCGTTCAGGAACTCAACATCGCTGGTGTCGCAATCCAGGACCATCTTCACACCTTTGAGGAATGCGTTGGTGTCAAAGTCCTTTGCGGCTTCGGGATTAGCGGCGGTCTGCTGCTTGATGAACGAGCCGAAACCTTTACCGAAAGTCATGGCGATAGAGTCTTCGAGTGGGCTTGTGCCTGTGCCTTTTTTATTGCAGCTAATGGTCATGCTTGCGACCAGTAATGCTGCCATTGCGAGTGAAAAATACTTTTTCATGTTAGTGTTGTTGAATGTTGATGTTATGTTTGATTTATTTTTTAGTCACTTTAATGAGTTGTACGTCGAAGATGAGCGTTGAGTTGGGCTGAATGGGGCCCGTGCCGTGAGAACCGTAGGCGAGTTCCGACGGAATGAAGAAGCGCCATGCTGAGCCTTCGTTCATCATCTGAAGGCCTTCGACCCAACCGGGAATCACTTGACCCACAGCAAAGGTGGCGGGCTCGCCGCGTTCCACCGAGCTGTCGAATACGGTGCCGTCAATCAAGCGGCCGGTGTAGTGAACGGTAACCACATCGTTCGGTCCGGGCTTGATGCCGGTGCCTTCTTTCACAATCTGGTACTGCAGGCCGCTGGCGGTCACTTTCACGCCTTCCTGCTTCTTGTTGTTCTCAAGGAATTCCTTACCCAGACGCTCGTTGTTGGCACGAGCTTCGGCTTCCAGGTTGGTGAAGAATTCGGTAACAACTTGTTTGGCCTCGTCGTAGGTCATTTTTTTCTCAGTGTCGTCGTAGACGGCGCGCAGGGCATCGGCAAAGTCGTCAATATTGAGTTTAGCGACTCCGCTACCCTTGAAATTCTGGCCCATGCTCAGGCCCAGTGCATAACTTAATTTGTCCATTGTAGTAGTATTATTGTTTTGATTTTCTTGTGCTTGTGAACTGAAAGCCATGGCGGCTATTGTGATGAAAAGGATGATTTTATGCATCGTTCAATAAAGTTTTAATATGAATTGTGCTTGTTGAAGTTCAAAAATCGGTGCAAAGTTATATTTATTTATATTCTTATCCTTGAGTTTTTGAATAAAAAAGATTAAATTTGTTGACTAATTACAAATTTTGTTCTACTATGGACCCAAACAAGAAGAATTTAGTGATATCAACAGGCGCAGGCATTAGCGCCGAGAGTGGAATGATGACCTATCGTGATGCAGGAGGTTTGTGGGATAACTATCCGGTAATGCAAGTGGCGAGTGCCGAGGGGTTTGCCGAAGACCCGGTGCTCATACATCAGTTCTATAGCAACCTGCGCACCAAGATGGCGCAAGGTGTTGAGCCAAATGCCGCGCACAAGGGCCTGGTTGAGTTAGAGAAATATTTCAATGTGAATGTGATTACGCAGAATGTTGACGACTTGCACGAGCGTGCCGGTTCGGCCCATGTGTTGCACCTGCATGGCGAGTTGATGAAGGTGCGTTCCATGCGTCATCCGGAGCGCGTTTATCAGTTGCCTTGCGACCGGCTCACCGACAAGGGTTTGACAACGACGGTCAACACGCGTGATCCCTATGGCGATGCGGTGCGTCCTCACATTGTGTTCTTTGGTGAGGCGGTGCCCAACTTTGAACCCGCCGTGCAACTAGCGCAAAAGGCCGACATTTTTGTGGTGATTGGCACCTCGCTGGTGGTGTATCCGGCAGCCGCGCTGCTGCAATATGCCCCTTCCAGCGCTGAAATCTACTACATCGACCCGCGCCCGGCGGCAGTTCCTAGCCGTGTGCATGTCATTGCCAAGAAAGCCACCGAGGGCGTCGCCGACCTCATCGACATCCTCACCAAGTAACTGCTGATGAATTAAATAAAGGCATAAAAAGAGGGAAATCGCACGCGACTTCCCTCTCTTCTTTTTGATTGTTCTTTATTGTTGTCCGATAAAGGATTTCAGACACATGGCAATCCGCTATGTTTGAGCTATTTAAATGGTTGTTAAATGTGTTGGGCTTACTATGAAGCCCGTTAGGGCTGAGCAGATAATAGGCAGGTGGTGGAGCGAAGCGCAACCCCTGTTTTAAGGCGATATTCAATATAATTAGCCCCATTAGGGGCGACAGAAAAAATTGATTCACATTCTGCCGTCCCTACGGGACTAATGTTGTATATGCTTAATTGACAGGGGTTCTCGCCTACGGCTTCACCCCTGCCTAGGTTCTTGACAGTCCTAACGGACTTTTAATCGGACACTAATAATTGTTTTTGTTTTTAGATGATGCCCAGGATGCGGTTGATGAGGACTGTCACATCAGACACATTCACCTTGCCGTCGTGGTTCACATCGTACTGGTCAAACTGCTGTTCGGCTTTCTTCGAGAAGTTGAACTTCATGGCATCGCTGTTGCGGCCGAAGAAGTAGTAATTGCCGTCATTGTCAACCAGCTGGAACATAATTTCGAGCACATAGCTCTTGCCAGCGGCCAGGCTGTTGGTGTCGATCTCCACATAGGCCTTGTCGTTCCAGAAGAGTTTGTGGTACTTGTCGCCCACATCCTGCTGATCGGCATAGGGTATGCCATTCCAGTTGCCGTCGGAACCCTGCTGATACACCTTGTATTGCACCGAAACATCGTTCAAATTTACACCGCTCTCGCGCAGCACCTGCAGCGAGAAACCGTCGATGCGCAGGTTGGTAAGCTCTCCAGGCTGGTCCCACGGGTTGCGACTATTCTCGTCGGGGAAGGTGTACTGCATGGTGCGGTTATTGTCAAGAGTCAGGGTCAACGAGGCCTCGATGAATTGCACACGCTGGCTGCTCGCACCGCCGGCCTTGGTGAATTTCACCTTGTAGTTCTGGCCGCCATTGTTGTAGAAGAACGACTGGCCAGTCTTGTCACTTCCTTCGAAGTAGAATTCAAACACGAAGGTCTTGCCGGCTTCCTCGCCTTCAAGAATGTCGAAGTTGAGTCCCCCGACACCCCATGCGCTGCCGCCATTGTTGCCAGCGGGAATCTCGCGCCATTCGTTGGGCGATTGGCCATCTTTGTACATGGTGCCCACCATTTTCACGCTTTCGACTGTGCCGCTCACAGTGGTTTGGAATCCGTCGAGCACAAAACTTTCCATGGCTTCTTCAAGCACAACCATGTTCATGCCCGAGGCAGGCAGGTTCTCGGTGTGATCGCCCAGGGTAATGCTGGCGGCCGTGAAGCTTGCCGAGGCAGCCCAAGCACTTGTCGCTCCAACGAGGGCGAATAACAGGAGTAAATGGATTTTTTTCATAAGCTAATTGGTTTTTGGGGTTAGTAATTCTGCGGTTTTTGGCTATTATTTTTGGTACTTATCATCTTTATAATCACAAATTTAGACCAAATTTCCAAAAAACAACCATTTGCTCTTAACATTTAATGTAATTTAACAATCGGCTGCATCACAGTGAGTTATACTTGCTGGGGAGCCAAGGAGCATGGAAGTGTGTTTTTAGCGGTATTCTGTCGGTATTTTGAAATGTGGGGAAGTTTCACTAATTTTGTATTCCTAAAAGATTGTGAAACCTCTAAAAAACCATAAACATGAATATTGGTGATAAAATTCCCGAAGTTTTGGGTATTGACCAGAATGGAAACCAAGTGAAAGCCAGCGACTTTGCCGGCAAAAAACTCGTCATCTACTTCTATCCCAAGGACAACACCCCCGGCTGCACTGCCGAGGCTTGCAGCCTGAGCGACGGCTACCTGCAACTGCGCAAGGCGGGCTACGAAATCCTGGGCGTGAGCAAGGACTCGCAAGCCTCGCACACCAAATTTGCTGAGAAATACAGTCTGCCGTTCCCCCTCATTGCCGACACCGATACCACACTGAACCAGGCCTTTGGCGTGTGGCAGCAAAAGAAGATGGCGGGCCGCACCTATATGGGCACCGTGCGCACCACCTTCCTCGTCGACGAGCAGGGCGTGGTCACCCACATCATCAGTAAGGTGAACACCAAAGACGCTGCTAACCAGATTCTTGAACTCATCAAATAGTGACCCGATATGGACAACAAAGTTTTAGAGATAAAAATCAACTCGCTCGAGGGTGTTGCCGAACTCATCAACATCCTCACCAACAAATGAGGTGCTCCTCATTGATGCGTGACTGCTAAAATCATTGCTTAAAACTTGTAAAATTGACGTAATTATGGAAGTAATTCAGAGCTTTACAATCGACCATACACAATTAAAACCGGGAATCTATGTATCGCGCGTCGACAAGGGTTTCACTACCTATGACTTGCGCATCACCACACCTAATCAGGAGCCGGCAATGGCACCGGCGGCTATTCACAGCCTGGAGCACCTCATGGCCACCTGGTTTCGCAATTCGGCGGTGAAAGACGATGTGGTGTATGTAGGCCCCATGGGATGCCTGACCGGCATGTATGTGATTATGACGGGTGAGTATAGCGTTGAGGATATGCGTCGGCTCACCATGGAGTGCTTGGAGTGGATTCTCACGCAAACGCAGGTGCCGGCAACGCGGCCTGAAGCTTGCGGCAACTATCTCCTGCATGATTTGCCCATGTGCAAGTGGGAGTGTGAGCGATATCTCAACCGACTGAAAAACGATTTTCATAGCGAGTACACACCGTTGCATATCACGCTGGAAGACGGCAAGGTCTTCGCCGACGCATAGCCACCGGCTGCCCATTGCAATAGTGCGTCAGAAACAAGAAGAATCTGTCCCGCAGTCTACACGATGCCGAGGATGATGTTGATGAGTGTGGTGACATCGGTAACATTCACGTCCATCTTGTTTTTTTCATTGTTTTTATACTGAAACTTGCTGAAATAGGGGTTCCAAAGGTGTGTTTCAGCAGTTTTCAACATTGAAACCTGCTCAAATGGTATGTTTTTGAGGTCGTTTCAGCAGTTTTCAGTTCTGAAACCTATTGATTGCCCATGCAAGATTTGAGCTTCTTGCATGGGCGTTGTTACCAAATGGAACAGCGTACAAGATATGCACGGTAGTTGCTACACGATGCCGAGGATGATGTTGATGAGTGTGGTGACATCGGTAACATTCACGTTGCCATCGCCATTCACATCGGCCATTTGCTGATTCATGGGCGTGATGCCCAGTATCATGTTAATGAGGGTTGTGACATCAGTTACATTGACTTTGCCGTCGGCATTTATGTCACCGGTGGTCACGGCGTATTGGTCGGTAATGTCCTTGACCGTCCACTTGCTACTGAAGGAGTCAAGCTCGAGATAGACATCCTTGGTAAACGGACCGAGATTAACGGTTTGCGGTGACCCGTTTTGGCTGAAGATGAAGTTGACACTGAAGTTGTTGTCGGCCGAGGAGAACATCTTGTAATAGAATTTTTCGCCCTTAACCAGAGTGGTTGTTGTCCATTCGTCGCCGGGCCAAGTCTTGTGGTCGCAAAGATTGCCGCTATCGTTCCATGCCCAATAGTAGACCGATGACCAGTTCCAGGGCGCTGCAGTGGGGTCTTTGACATAGATGGTGAGGCTGTTGTTAGCCAGCACATATTCTCGCGATTCCACATTGCGCACGCGTCCGTTGTGCAACACACCCGCCATGAGCGTGGTGTTGTCGGTGAAGTTGAGTGTAACCGAACCCTTCGCCTGCCGACTTGATGGCGTGGGCATGGTGCCGTCGGTGGTGTAGACGATAGTAGCGGTGTCGACCGAAGCCGTAATGGTCACATTGATAGATTGTTGTCCCATGTAGTTGCCCGAAGGCAGGCTGAAGGATACCGTGGGGGCATCGTTAGCGCTTTCAGCCACGTCGTGATCCCAAACCCCGTCGATGTAGTACCCCCGGTTATGGAACTCAAGGTCGGCCGTTTGGTCGGCCCCGGCTGTGCTGAAGATGAGCCCCGTGGGCAAATTAGATTCGTTCCAGGTTCCGTTGTAGGTCCATTTGAAGATGAGTCGTGTTCCGTCGGCCGTCTTGCCCATGAGTGCTGCATTCTGTCCCGGCCAGTTGCCGCCGGTGAAGTTGGTGCTGCTGTTCCAAGCCCACACGGTGACGACGCGGCGCGTGATGGGAGCCTCGTAGAATACGCACATCTCGCCACTCTCCACGGTGGGTGTGTAGACGTTCAAGCTGTCGATATCAGGAATGGTGCCGCTGCCCGAGCCGTTCACGATGTACTCGGTGTTGGGGTCGCCGGCCTCCTCAGTACCGTCGTAGCTGAAGCCGGAGATGGTGCTGGGCGAGGTGGCGTACAGATAGGGGCCATCATAACCCACTTGACCGGGGCCGTTGAGCACATAGATGCGCATATTGCCTTTGCCCGAGAACGTGGGCGTGGTGAGGGTGCCGTTGGTCACTTGAATGACATTGCCGGTAATGCAGTCGGTGTAAGTCCCGTTAAGGACGTTAGTGAAGGTTGCGGCTCCGTTCAGAGCTACAAGCGCGTAACTGTCAATGCCGCCGCCGGTGTAACGGCGCTTGAATGCAAACGCACCGTTAGTGGCTGTGCATCCGCTCTTGGAGTACTGCCCCTTGCGCAGTGCAGGCACTGCGGCACGAATCTTGTTGAGGCGACGCAAGTGAGTGACAAGAGGTTGCGTGAGTGTGGTTCTGACATTGCCGGTGGCGCTTGTGTAGTCGCCAAAGTCGGTGGCGGTGACATCGCCCTTAATGTAACCGCCAAAGTAGGCACGACCCGTGTTGGTTAGGGCATCGTCAGTACCTTTGTCGCAAGGTTTGCCTTTGCGGAATTCAATCTCGCTACCATAGTACAGGCAAGGGATGCCGCGCATGGTGAACATGAGCGAGAGGTTCTCAGCCCATTGCGAGGTGCCGCCGTTGAAGCGAGTGTCGGCATCGGGGCCATAGTCGTGGCTATCAACGTACATCACATTGTAGGTGGCATCGTTATAGAGGTAGTCCTTGTCAAACACGCCCCACACGTTTTGAGCGCTCTGGAAATTCCAGTGAGCTGTGAAGTCAATGACGCTCAGTCCGCTGCTCTGCGAGTAGTCGGGTGTGTGATAGGTGTTGCCGTCGAGCGTGGCATTGTTGCTGTGTGGCTGGCTGCTCTCACTACCGGCAGCGTCGTTCTCGGCAAGGCACAGGCGTTGGTTGTCGAGTGTGGCAGGGTCGGTGCTCTCAAACACCTGCACGCTCTGCCAGTAGGCAGGGTCGGTGTTCCAAGCGTTCAGCAGCGATGCATCGCTCTGCCAGGTGTAGAAGTAGGGCGACAAGGCAGGTTGGCCGCGATAGGTAATTTCGCGCACACGCGCACATACTTCGGCAAACATGAAGAAGGGACACTGGTTCAAGCGCTTATTCTTGTATTGCTCGCCCAGTTGCTTGAAAGCGGGGAGAAATGCCTTGTTGAAGGTGAGTCGGCTCATGTGGCCGCCGGTGTCGATGCGAAATCCGTCAACACCCATCTTGATGAACGAGCCGTAGCAGTCAATCAGGTACTGATAGGTCTCCGGGTTCTCAGTGTTGAGGTCCACGCAGTCGCCGGCAATCTGTGCCCACCAGCGATTGGGCTCGTCCCAGTTGAAGTTGCCGTAGTGGTGCCACAGGTTGTGGGTGTCATGGTTCACGCCATCGGTGTTTTTCATCTTGGTCAGGCGATCCTGATACTGCTGTCCGGCCGGCAGATTCATGTAGTTATTGTTCAGTAATCCGCCTTGTGATATGGTGTATGGCACCATGCACTGCGTGATGTCGCTTTGCGGCTTGGTCCAATCGCGGTCAAAAAGGTGGCATAGGTTGGCCTCGCCGAAGTTGCCGGTGTGATTGATGACGATGTCAAGGATGATTTTCATGCCCTTGTTGTGGGCTGCGTCAATCAAGTCTTGGAACTTGCAGTCTTCGCTCTCATAACGCTTGTCGACCTGACTCATGTCAAAGGCATGATAGCCATGATAGTCCATGCCTGATGCGTTTTGCACCACGGGGGTAATCCACACGGCGGTGAAACCGAGCGCCTTGATGTAGTCCAGTTTCTCAATGAGTCCCTTGAAGTCACCTCGCCACTCGGGGTCTTGTTGTGCAGCGTTCTTCCTGCCGTCCCAGCAATAGGTGTTGTTTTGCGGGTCGCCGTCGTAGAATCGGGTAGTCATGGCGAAGTAGATGGTCTCGTCGCGAAAGTCGGTGCGTCCACCCACGAATTCAGCGTGTGCCATGTCACGGCCCACGATGGCCATGACAATGAGTAGTAGGATGTTAGATAGATGTAGACGTTTCATGCTTTGTTTGATATGGTTATGTTTTGGAAATTAGATGATTATGTTGATGCTATGGAATGGCAACGTAGTGGAACTGCTCCAGCAGATTCCACACTTGGGCTGCGATGCCCATGCGGTCAATGTTGTCGCGGGTGGAGAAGAACATGACCTGAACGTCATCGTCAGGGGCCTTGCCGGCATAGATGGTGAAGCCGCCGTTGTCGCCGGTGTGGTAGATGATGCGGTGATGTCCCGGTCGCTCGTTGATGAAGAAGCCGTAGCCGTAGCTGTTGTAGGGTTGATAGCCATAGTTGGCACCTTCCGGGATGGCGACTTGGGGCGTATAAGCCATGCGCTTGCTGGCCTCGTTCCACACTTTGTTGTCACGCAACGCTTTCTCCCAACGGGCGAAGTCAACAACCGAGGTGTAGATGCCGCCGTCGGCTTTTGTAGCGAAGAAAGTTTCCTCACCGTAGTCATATTCGCGATAAGAGCCGTCGGGGTTGGGTGTGTAGCCATGTGCCATGCGAGGAATCTCACGCCCTTCTTGGAAATAGGAGGTATTCTTCATACCGGCCTTGCCGAACACATATTTTTTCATGTATTTCTCGAAGTCCATACCTGTTACGCGCTCCACAATTTGGTAAATGAGCTGATAGGTGGGGTTAATATACTCATAGTTGCCGCAGCCGGGCTCAAAATTGAGATGGTCCAGAGTCTCCATATAGCGGCAACTCTCCACGTCGGTGGCCGTGAGGACGAAGTGGCGGTCATCGCGGGGGCGTGCGTCGGGAATGCCCGAGGTGTGGCTCAAGATGTGGTGCAGGGTGATGCGCTTGAAAAAGTCGGCCTTGAACTCGGGGAAGAACTTGCTCAAGGGGTTGCTGAGGTTGAGTTTGCCCTGCTCGGCGAGTTGCAGGATGGCGACTGCTGCAAACTGCTTGGATACCGATGCAATGCAGAATCGTGTGTTGGGTGTGATTTTGGCACGGGTGTCCATGTCGGCAATGCCGTAGCAACGATTGAAAATCATCTTGCCATTCTTGATGATGAGCACCGCGGCACCGGGCTGGTCGGCGGGGAACACGGGCGAAAAGACGGCATCGACCTGTCGCTGAAATTCGTTGAGAGGAGCCTGCGGCTTGGCCGCGCCGCACAGGGCGAATGAAATAGTGAACATGAGCAAAAGCGGTTTTATCAAGATGGTCTTCATTACGTTGTGATGTTTATGAGATGTTTCGATTACTTAAAGTAAAAAAACGGCACAAGAATGGAGTGATGTTAAGGTGTCCTTCATGTGTCGTGTTGATGTTAGGTCGCGTGCCCCATAAGCAGGGCATGACGAGTGATTACTTGATGCCGAACTTGATGCGCAGTTTCTCGAGCATATCTCGGGTCATGGCATCAAGGTCATATTCGGGCTTCCAATCCCACTCAAGTCGTGCACAGGTGTCGTCGAGGCTATTGGGCCATGAGTCGGCGATGGCCTGGCGCAGCGGGTCGAGTTCGTAGTTCATGACAAAGTCGGGCACGTATTCTTTAATCTTGTTATAGATGATGACAGGGTCAAAACTCATTGACGCAATGTTGAACGAGTTGCGGTGAATGAGACGGTCGGGGTTGGCTTCCATAATCTCAATGGCTGCTCGCAGGGCATCGGGCATGTACATCATGTCCATGAAGGTACCTTCCTTCACCGGGCAGCTGAAAGGCTTGCCTTGAACAGCGGCATAGTAGATGTCGACAGCATAGTCGGTGGTGCCGCCGCCCGGAGGAGTAACGTAGGAGATAAGGCCCGGGAAGCGAACCGAACGAGTGTCAACACCAAACTTGGTGAAGTAGTAGTTGCTGAGCAACTCACCGGTGACCTTGGTGACGCCGTACATGGTCTTAGGCTGCTGAATGGTGTCTTGCGGTGTGCCGTCTTTGGGTGCGTTGGGACCGAAAGAACCGATTGAGCTGGGCGTGAACACGGCGCAATGCTTCTCGCGAGCCACTTCAAGCACGTTCATCAGTCCGCCGATGCCAATTTTCCAAGCCAGCAGCGGTTTGCTCTCGGCCACGGCGCTCAGTAGCGCAGCAAGGTTGTAGATGGTGTCGATTTTGTATTTCTCAACAGCATCAGCAATTTGTTGGGCATTGGTGATGTCAACGATTTCGGCTGGTCCCGACTCGGCAAGTTCGCCTTTAGGCTCGGCTCCGGGAATGTATCCCGCAATCACGTTATTACTCCCGTAAATGCTTCTCAATTTCATAGTTAGCTCCGAACCAATCTGTCCGGTTGAGCCAATTATTAAAACGTTTTTCATCTTCTTAGTTTGATATGATAATTGTAGTATTTGTTTATGTCGTTGTTGTGATAAGTGCAAAGTTAGGCAAGAGTTGGCAATTTTTATCATCTTTTTTCCAGTTTTTTTTCAAAAATCCGCTTTTTTTTTAGAACTTTGTGAGACAAATAGCAAAAAACAACCCTTAAACCACAATTAAAACTCTAATCATGTACACCAAATTACAGGAACATCTCGTAAAAGAACTCGCCGCCATCAAAGAGGCTGGCTTGTACAAGAACGAACGTCAAATCACCACTGCTCAAAAAGCCGACATCAAGGTTAAACCCGGTACCGACGTGCTCAACTTCTGTGCCAACAACTACCTGGGACTGTCGAACAACGAACGACTGATCAAGGGTGCAACCGACATGATGCAGACTCACGGCTTCGGTATGTCGTCAGTGCGCTTCATTTGCGGTACTCAGGACATTCATAAAGAACTTGAAGCTGCTATCAGCGACTATTTCCACACCGAGGATACCATACTTTATGGCTCTTGCTTCGATGCCAACGGTGGCCTGTTCGAGCCACTACTGACCGACCAAGATGCTATCATCAGCGATGCCCTGAACCACGCATCAATTATCGACGGCGTGCGTCTGTGCAAGGCTAAACGCTATCGCTATGCCAACGCTAACATGGAAGAGCTGGAGAAATGCCTCCAGGAGGCCCAAGAGCAGCGCTTCCGCATCATCGCAACCGATGGCGTGTTCTCGATGGACGGCAATGTGGCTCCTATGGACAAGATCGTGGAGCTGGCTGAGAAATATGACGCACTCGTCATGGTCGACGAGAGCCACTCGGCTGGCGTAGTAGGCCCCACCGGTCATGGTGTGGCTGAGCAGTTCAACCTCTATGGCAAGATTGACATCTTCACCGGTACGCTGGGCAAGGCCTTTGGCGGCGCTATGGGCGGTTTCACCACCGGTCGCAAGGAAATCATCGACATGCTGCGTCAGCGCAGTCGTCCTTATCTGTTCTCTAACTCAGTAGCTCCCGTGATCGTGGGCGCCAGCCTTGAAATGTTCAAGATGCTCAAGGAGAGCAACGCGCTGCACGACAAACTGGTGGAGAATGTGAACTACTTCCGCGATAAGATGATGGCAGCAGGCTTCGACATCAAGCCCACACAGAGTGCTATTTGCGCCGTGATGCTGTACGATGCTAAACTGTCGCAAGACTTTGCTGCCAAGATGCAGGACGAAGGCATCTATGTGACTGGCTTCTACTATCCTGTTGTTCCCAAGGGCGAGGCCCGCATCCGTGTGCAGCTCAGTGCCGGTCACGAGCGTGAACACCTCGACAAGTGCATCGCCGCCTTCATCAAGGTGGGCAAGGAACTGAATGTAATCAAGTAAATCCAGCGCATCGGGAATGCCGAGTTTCATAGCGTCTTCTATGTTTCGGCATCACTGACCGACGGTTTACCCGCAAACACAACAAATGCCCTGCATCTCACACGAGACCGCAGGGCATTTTGATTATCTCAAATCGGGCATCAGCCCGCAAAGGCTTTATATTGTTTCGCATGCAAAAATACAAAAAAGATTCAATATTATATCATTTCATATATAAAAAATAAAAAATGCTCCATTTTTATATCAGTTCTAATATAATTTAACCCAATTCGGTCATTAGGATTTTATGAGCCAAAAAAGAGAGTGTCAAGAATTTGTTGTGTCTTGACACCCTCTGTATTACGTTGCTATTTATCGACTTTAGCTATCGTTTAGTATTCCTCTTCGTTGAAGAAGAAGTCATCGTCGTTGGTGGGATAGTCAGGCCAGAGTTCTTCAATAGATTCGTAGGTCTCGCCTTCATCTTCAATTTCCTGAAGGTTTTCAATGACTTCAAGCGGAGCACCGCTTCTCATAGCATAGTCGATGAGCTCGTCCTTGGTTGCGGGCCAGGGAGCGTCTTCAAGTTTGGTTGCCAATTCAAGAGTCCAATACATAATTATATACTTATTATAGAGTGATACCTTGCTGAAAATTTCCGCAAAAATAGTGCAAAACATGATTATAGCAAAATAAAAATGCGGAAAATTTCATGATTATGATGTAACAAAGTGATTTACAGCACTGTAAACAAGTCAAAAAAGTATTAAAACTTGTGTCAAGTTGGCAGTTAACTGAGTAAAGTAGCCGTTTGTGCGGTTGTGAGTTGTTCTACAGGTTCTTGTCCCAGTAGATTTCCTGCACCTGGTTCTGGATGTTGTTGAAGCGGGCGAAGACGAAGAAGAAATCGCTCAGTCGGTTCACATACCGGAGCACGAGCGGATCGACGTAGGCTTCGCGAGCCAGCGTGACGATGCGGCGCTCGGCACGGCGGGTAATGGTGCGGCAAATGTCGCAAATGGCCGACAAACGGCTTCCACCCGGCAGAATAAAGCCCTGCATGGGGGGCAGCGAGGCATCAATCTCGTCAATTTTGGCCTCGATTTCTTTCACGTCGGCATCGGTGAGTCCATAGACGGGGTTTTCGCCCTCGGCATCGGTAGCGAGATAGGCACCGATGTTGAAGAGTTTGTTCTGAATTTTGCGCACGAGTTCGTGCATACCCGGGTAGTCGAGTTTGGAGTTGTGAGCGAGCAGACCTATGTTGGCATTGAGTTCGTCGATAGTGCCGTAGGCTTCAACGCGAATGTTGTCCTTGTCGACGCGTTTGCCGCCTACCAGAGCGGTTGTACCCTTGTCGCCTGTGAGGGTGTAGATGTTACTTTTTGTCATATTCATTTTGCAGTTTAGTGAGTTGTTCAATCATTTGAGCGGCATCGTTGACGATGATGGAGCGGTTCAGATTCTTGCCACGAGCAAAGATAGAGTCGCCCGAATCAATGAGTTGCCTGATGATGCCATCGTACATATTATTGTGATTAGCAACAATTATGCCACGATTATCCTGATTATTGATAGTGATTTGCGCCAGTGTCGAAATCCACTCGTCGATGGTGCCTATGCCACCCGGCAGCACCACAAAGGCATCGGCCATGGCAATCATGCGCGACTTGCGGTCGTTGAGGTCGCGTGTGGTAACCACCTCATCGTTAAGCGGGTCGAGGCGATAATGAAACACCTCGGGAATGACACCCGTAATCTTGCCGCCTGCATCGTGAGTAGCCCGGGCGGTGATGTGCATGAGGCCGGCATTCACACCGCCATACACCAGGGTGTGGTGGTTCTTGCCAATCCAGTTGCCCAGAGTCTCGGCCAAATTGATATATTCTTGTGGCAAATCGTTGCGTGAGGAGCAGTAAACGGCAATGTTCATAGCGTTATATTATTAATAATGTGTTTCACTTCTTTGAAAGCGTAGCTGCGGAGCGAGCCGTCGGCATGGCGCAGGGTGAGCATGCCGTCGGGGGCTACATGGTCAATGACGGCCTCAAAGCGGGTGCCGTCGGGCAGTTGCCAGGGGTAGCGGTGGCCATCGTTGCGGTACAAGCACTGCATGTAGCGGCTGTGGAGTGCGGCGAGTTGCTCAGGCTCAAATTGGCACAGGTCGCTCATGCGCTGGCACACATCGTGCAACAGTTGGTCAAGGTCATAGCCGTCGCCGGTAATTTGCTTGAGCGAAACGGGGTTGGGCGCATCGCTTACGAAAAGGGTCTGGTTGATGTTGATGCCCACGCCTATCACGCTATGCGCTATCTTTGTGCCCTCGAGCGAGTTCTCAATGAGTATGCCGCAAATCTTGCGGTCGTGATGGTAGATGTCGTTGGGCCACTTCACTTTGAATCCATCGGCAAACTGCGACAGACAGTCGCAGATGGCAATCGAGACAGCCTCGCTGATGCAGAACTGCTTCTTAATCTCAACGGGCGGGCGCTTGAGCAGCAGCGAGAAGGCGAGGTTCATGCCGGGTTCTGATTCCCAGCTATTGCCTTTCTGGCCGCGGCCGGCGGTTTGACGCCAAGTGTAGACCACGGTTCTGTCGGGCAGGTCTTGAGCCTGTGTTAGCAGGTAGGTGTTGGTTGACTTGGCCTCTTCAAGATGTATGAAATTGAGTGGGGCAGTGGGCATGTCAGTCGATTTCGGGGAAAGTGACTTTGAGCAGACGAGAATTGTCGTCGTTCACGGTGAGGTCCACACGCACGGTGTCGTCGGGCAGCAACCCCTCGATGCGTTCAGGCCACTCAATGAGGCACAAGGCCCCCGAGTCGAAGTAGTCTTCAGCACCTATGTCGACGGCTTCCTGCTCGTTCTCAAGCCGGTAGCAGTCGAAGTGGTAGATGAGTTCGGCGGTAGTGTCGCTTCGATACTCGTTGATGATGGCAAACGAGGGCGAGTTGGTGGCATCGGTCTCCACGCCCAGTTGGCGGCACAGCTCGTTGATAAACGTGGTTTTGCCGGCTCCCATCTGCCCGTAGAAGGCAAAGACGGTGAAGTCGTTCATCTCGGTCATGAACTTGTAGGCGGCCATCTCCAGGTCGTCGAGCGAGTTGATTTTGATTTCTAAAACATTGTTGTCCATATCGCGGTTTATTTAAAACGCAAATTTAGTGAAAGTTTAACACATATCAAAATTGGGCGGTTTGATGGTGTCGGAGACATTTAAAAAACTACATTTAGTCGCCTAATGACCGATTTGGGTTAAAGATTTCGCGAGATCCGTAGCCGAACCTCGCGAACTCTAAAATATGCTATTATGAAAAGGACTCTTCAGAAAAAGCGCGATTATTGGAGGCGCTTGAGCTGCACGGTGAAGTGACGCATCAAGGGAGCTTCCCACTCGATGGCAACGCCGCGGGTAATCTCGTTGCGGCGGTCATAGACGTTCTTCAGTGCAGCGGCGATGACCTTCATGTGGTTGTCGGTGTACACGCGGCGAGCGATGCACAGACGCAGCAGGTCCAGACCGCCAAAGCGGTTCTCGCGGGTCACGGGGTCGCGGTCGGCCAGGATGTAGCCAATCTCGCAACCACGAATGCCAGCTTCCAGGTAGAGCTCGCAAGTGAGCGTCTGGGCGGGAAATTCTTCCTTAGGCACATTGCACAGCACCCTGTCGGCGTCGATAAACAGAGCGTGGCCGCCCACGGGACGCTGATAGGGGATGCCGTACTCGTCGAGCAGACTTGCCAAGTACTGTACCTGATGGATGCGGGTCTCGAGCATCTCAAACTCGGTGTTCTCGTCAAGACCCTGAGCCAGTGCGTTCAGGTCACGACCGTTCATGCCGCCGTAGGTGATGAAGCCCTCGAAGGGGATGCAGTACAGCTTGGCGCCCTCATACCAGTCCTTGTTGTTCGTTGCGATGAAACCACCCATGTTCACAACGCCGTCTTTCTTGGCGCTCATGGTCATGCAGTCGACATAGCTATACATCTCGCGGGCAATCTCCTTGATGGTCTTGTCGGCATAGCCTTCCTCGCGAGTCTTGATAAAGTAGGAGTTCTCGGCAAAGCGGGCGCTGTCCATCACCACGGGCACGCCATACTTGTGGCACAGTTCGCAGGTCTCGCGAATGTTCTTCATCGACACGGGCTGGCCACCCACGGTGTTGTTGGTCACGGTGAGCACCATGAAGGGCACATTGCCCTTGTTCTCCTCGAGCACCTTCTCAAGCTTCTCGAGTGATACGTTGCCCTTGAAGGGAACCTCGAGCTGGGTGTCGCGGGCTTCGTCGCAAGTCACGTCGATAGCCTTGGCCTTGCGGCTCTCGATGTGGCCCTTGGTGGTGTCGAAGTGGGCGTTACCGGGAATCACATTGCCTTCCTTCACCAGGTAAGAGAAGAGCACATTCTCGGCGGCGCGGCCCTGATGGGTAGGTATGACGTACTTGAAACCGAAAATCTTTTGCACCATGGCCTCGAACTTGTAGAACGAGGTGGCACCGGCATAACTCTCGTCGCCAAGCATCATCTCGGCCCACTGACGGTCGCTCATAGCGCCCGTGCCCGAGTCGGTGAGGCAGTCGATATAGACTTGTTCGGCTTTCAGCATGAATACATTGTAGTGAGCTTCTTTGAGCCATTGTTCGCGTTGTTCGCGAGTGCTTTTCTTTAAAGGCTCAATCATTTTGATCTTCCAGGATTCAGCAAATGGGATTTCCATATTAAGTAAAAATAAAAAGTATGGTTGTTAAATGAATTTTTTTGAATTGTAGAGATAATGATTTTGCGGAGAGATGACTCCGCAGTGTCTTCACGGTGAGTGACCGACAACGCTTATGCGCATGAAAGACCATAGTGGTCAGGCTCTTTAATGTTAATAAAGAGAAGTGATAATTTTGCTGTCGTTGAGATACTTAGCATGCGTTCAAACGTAGTTGTCGTGTATTGTGACCACAAAGGTAGTAAAAATATGAACAATAGAAAAGAGCTACCACCCAAAAATGCTGTTAAATAATCCCAAATCAGCCATCTGTAGAGTCAACTGGCAAGTGCAAAATTAAATAAAATGTTTGAAGAACTCTTTCT